>DMAZ01000156.1 GCA_003446335.1 Lachnospiraceae bacterium
GAAGACGGTCGATCCGGACAGTTTTTGGAATAACGCCGCATCCATGCTGAAGAATCCAACGAAGACCTATCTGCGCTTCGCTTCGATTGTATTTTTCAGCAAGTTTTGTAAGTATATCGCGTGACAGATATTCTCCGTGGGCAAGGGGCGCATAAGCCTGAACAGCTATGTCGTGCTGCAGGCAGAAGTCTACAAGACCTGTCCTGTTATACAGAGGGTGAAATTCTATCTGATTGACAGCGGGAATAATTTCCGAGTTTTCCATGAGGACCTTCAGATCATACTCCGTAAAATTGGATACTCCTATCGAGCGGGCCCTGCCGGACCGATAAATCTTCTCCATGACCTGCCAGGTTTCAAGAGAACACCCGGGAATAGGCCATTGAATCAGATAGAGATCTATATAATCCAGACCGAGACGTTCGAGGCTGCGGTTGAATGCATCTTCTATATTCCCTATTCTCTGAGCCGTGTTCCATATTTTCGTTGTGATGAACAACTCTTCTCTGGGAATACCACAGTTCTTTATGCCTTCTCCCACATCAGCCTCGTTCTTGAAGGAAGATGCTGTATCAATCAGACGATAGCCCATACTTACCGCATCCGCTATTGTCTGCTGGACCTCATCAGGTGACGTTATTTTATTCATGCCGAGTCCGAGAAGCGGCATCTGATATCCGGAATTTAGATTATAATAATAAGCCATAAAAATCCTTTCCGTAAAGAAAATAAAAAACATATGTACCTTATCATAAAGATATGACCAGAGTTATAAGTAAATATTAAGAAACTTTTACGCAAAGTGGTTTACATTTAGACCGGAAAGCTGTTATCATTAATTCAAATCTTTTAAAGGGGGGCTGTTATGAGAATTCCGGATATTATGAAACAAAGGATGAGTGTATCTTTTGAAGTATTTCCGCCGAAACAGGATAAGCCGCTTGACCCGTTGATGAAAGTACTTGACAAGTTATATACCATGCAGCCAGATTTTATCAGCTGTACATACGGCGCAGGCGGTACCAATGCAGGCAGACATATGGAAATCTGTAAGTCGATCCATGATTCTGGAAAAACAATGGCACTTTCTCATTTCACGTGCATCGGCAATACCAGAGATGATATACGCCGTCAGATGGACAGATGTCTTGAACTGGGAATCGATAATCTGCTTGCTCTGCGAGGTGATATCCCTCAGGGATGGGAAGGTACACGGGGAGATTTTTCACATGCCAGCGAACTGATCGCTTTCCTGAGAGAAGAGTACGGAGATCGTTTTGTGATCGGAATGGCAGGGGCGCCGGAAAAACATATTGAGGCGAAAACATTTGCGGAAGATATTGCCCACCTGCGCATGAAACAGGATGCCGGTGCAGATTTTCTTATGACACAGCTCTGTTACGACGTTGAGCGATTCAAGAGATGGATGGACACCATTCGAAAGACCGGGGTAACTATTCCGATCGATGTGGGGATCATGCCGGTACTTAATAAGAATTCCATCATCAAAATGTGTCTTTCCATGAACGGCTGCTCGATTCCTCAGCCACTGGCGGAATTAATTTCCAGGCATTACAACGATTCGGATGAAGATTTCCGCAAGTATGGCATCGAGTACTCAACAGAAATGATCTATGAATATATGGCACTCGGAATAAACGGAGTACATTTCTATTCTCTGAATAAAGCGGACGCTGTTCTTGAAATATGCAGGAACTGCGGTCTGGCTTACAGAAAATGATTGCTTCCGACAGAACTTTAACAGAGCGTATTATTCCCAACAATAATTTTCTATGGACAATGTCTATAGTGGAATGATAACATGAACATGTTTTGTAATTATTAAATCTATTCATTGAACGGAGGATAGGCACTTGACTGATATTGAAATCGCTCAGGAAAATGTAATGCAGAAGATCACGGAAGTAGCAAAGACCGCGGGTATTCCCGAGGAAGCACTTGAGCTTTACGGAAATTATAAAGCCAAGATCAACACGGATTCCATACCCGGATCTGACGCGATGAAAGATGGACATCTGATTCTGGTCACAGCAATCACACCGACACCTGCCGGAGAAGGCAAGACAACAACGACTGTCGGTCTGGCTGACGGTATGCGCAGAATCGGAAAGAATGTTGTCGTTGCGCTTCGTGAGCCGTCACTCGGCCCGGTCTTCGGCATTAAGGGCGGCGCTGCAGGCGGCGGATATGCACAGGTCGTTCCGATGGAAGATATTAATCTTCATTTCACCGGTGACTTCCACGCGATCGGTGCAGCCAATAACCTTCTTGCAGCTATGATTGATAACCACATCCAGCAGGGGAATGAACTGGGAATCGATCCGAGAAAAATCACTTGGAAAAGATGCGTTGATATGAACGACCGCCAGCTCAGAATGATTGTTGACGGTCTTGGCGGAAAACCGAACGGGATGCCCAGAGAGGACGGTTTCGATATCACGGTCGCTTCCGAGATCATGGCAGTCCTCTGTCTTGCGGATGATCTTGCCGATCTCAAAGAACGTCTTTCAAAAATCATTATCGGATATACTTACGGAACACTTGCCACACAGAAACCGGTCACTGCCGGCGATCTGAAAGCACAGGGCGCCATGACGGCTCTCTTGAAGGATGCTTTAAAGCCCAACCTCGTACAGACTCTCGAACACACACCGGCGATTGTTCACGGAGGACCGTTTGCAAATATCGCCCACGGATGCAACTCCGTCAGAGCAACGAAGACAGCCTTAAAGCTTGCGGATTATGC
>DMAZ01000116.1 GCA_003446335.1 Lachnospiraceae bacterium
GATCTTTCTCGGACTTGCGTCGCCGCTCTTTTTCTGCTGTTTTCTGACCCTGATGGCAGCGAGAAGAGAACGCACCCTGATCCTCGCTGCACCGAGGTTATTGACTTCATCAATTTTAAGGCAGGTATAAATCTTTCCGCTCTGAGAAAGTATTTCCTGTACCTCATCCGTTGTGACCGCGTCCAGACCGCAGCCGAAAGAATTCAGCTGGATGATATCCAGATTCTCTGTCGTTTTGACGTAGTTGGCGGCGGCATAAAGCCTGGTATGATACATCCACTGGTCATTTACCCTGATCGGTCTCTCGATCGACGCCAGATGGGAGATGGAATCCTCGGACAGGACTGCCATTCCGTAGGAATTGATCAGTTCCGGTATGCCATGATTGATTTCCGGGTCAATGTGATACGGTCTGCCCGCCAGGACAATCCCGTGTCTGCCCGTATCTTTCAGGTATTTTAAGGTCTCCTCGCCTTTTCTGCGAATGTCTTTACGGCTGTGGAGCAGTTCTTTCCAGGCTGCCGAACCGGCCGCTTTGACTTCGGATTTCGGAATATCACTGAAGATATCCACAAGACGGTCGACGAGTATTTTTTCGTTCGTAAATGCAAGGAACGGATTCAGGAAGCGAATCTCCGGGTTCTTCAGCTCCTCCACATTGTTTTTGATATTCTCAGCATATGAAGTGACAATCGGGCAATTATAGTGATTGACAGCTTCCTTGAACTCATTTCGCTCATAGGGAACACACGGATAGAATATAAATTTGATCCCCTGCCTGAGCAGCCAGCTGACGTGGCCATGGGCAAGCTTTGCCGGATAGCATTCCGACTCGCTGGGAATGGATTCGATTCCGAGCTCGTATATTTTTCTGCTGGAAGTGGGAGAGAGGACGACCTCATACCCCAGATTCGTAAAGAATGTGTACCAGAACGGATAGTTCTCGAACATATTCAGGACTCTCGGGATACCTACTTTTCCCCGCGGAGCATCTTTTAACGGTTCGTAACCGAAAATTCTCTGATACTTGTATTCATAGAGGTTCGGCAGATTGTCCTTGTTTTTCTTCATGCCGATGCCTTTTTCGCAGCGATTGCCGGAAATAAAACGTCTTCCGCCTGAGAATTTATTGATTGTCAGACGACAGTTGTTCGTACAACCATGGCATCTTCCCATCGATGTTTTGTACGTGAAAGCGTTGATATCATCGATCGAGAGCATGGAAGATTTCTTTCCTTCAACAGCCCGTTCTCTGGCGATCAGGGCAGCACCGAACGCACCCATGATACCGGCAATATCGGGACGGATGACATGGCAGTCGGCTATCCGCTCGAAACTGCGGAGGACCGCATCGTTATAGAAGGTACCTCCCTGAACAACGATGTTTTTGCCAAGCTCCGACGCGTCGGATACCTTGATGACCTTATACAGCGCATTCTTGATGACAGAGTATGCGAGACCGGCGGAAATATCGGCTACCGTAGCACCTTCTTTCTGGGCCTGCTTTACCTTGGAATTCATGAAAACGGTACAGCGGGTGCCAAGGTCAATGGGATGTTCGGCAAAAAGGGCTGCCTTTGCAAAATCCTGGACCGAGTAATTAAGCGTTTTCGCAAAATTCTCGATAAAGGACCCGCAGCCGGATGAGCATGCCTCATTCAGCATGACATCATCGACGGCATGATCCTTGATCCGGATACACTTCATATCCTGTCCGCCGATATCGAGAATACAGTCCACATTGGGATCAAAGAAAGAGGCAGCATAATAATGAGAAATAGTCTCGACCTCTCCTTCGTCCAGCATTAAGGCGGATTTTATCAGAGCTTCTCCGTAGCCGGTAGAACAGGACCCTGCGATTTCCACGCCTCTCGGCATATGAGAATAGATTTCCTTTATGGCATCAATGGATGTCTGCAGAGGATTGCTGTGATTGCTGTCGTACGTAGAATAGAGAAGCTTGCCGTCTTCAGAGATAAGCGCAGTCTTGGTCGTCGTACTTCCGGCATCGATTCCGAGGTAAGCTTTTCCGCGATAGGAAGCAAGAATGCCTTTTTCGACCTGATATCGATCCTGACGGGCCTTGAAGACAGCGTAATCATCCTCGCTCTTAAAGAGAGGGTCCAGACGTGAAACTTCGAATTCCATGCGGATGCCGCTTTTCAGCTTGCCGGAAAGAGCACTGAGCGTGGTCTTTTCCATGCCTTCCACATAGGGGATCTCCGCCGTCTTGGCCTCGGATCTCGCAGCGTTGACAGCCTCAAAAGCGGCACCCTGAGCGGCGAACAGGTGGGAGTTCTCCGGTATGAGTGTATGCTCATCATCGAGCCTTAAGGTCTCAATGAAACGGGCTCTCAGCTGATCCAGGAAATGCAGGGGACCGCCGAGGAAAGCGACATGGCCCCGGATCGGTTTTCCGCATGCCAGTCCGGAAATCGTCTGATTGACAACAGCCTGAAAAATGGATGCTGACAGATCTTCTCTTGTCGCGCCCTCATTGATCAGAGGCTGGATATCCGTTTTGGCAAAGACCCCGCATCTTGCGGCGATCGGATAGAGCGAATGATATTCTCTGGCGTATTCATTGAGGCCGGATGCATCTGTCTGAAGCAGATCTGCCATCTGATCGATGAAAGAGCCTGTGCCTCCGGCACAGATACCGTTCATTCGCTGCTCAATATTTCCCTTTTCGAAATATATGATCTTGGCATCCTCGCCGCCGAGCTCGATCGCAACATCAGTTTTCGGGCATCTTATCTTCAGACAAGTGGAGACGGCGATGACTTCCTGTACGAACGGAACAGCCAGATGCTTTGCAAGCGTGAGACCGCCGGATCCGGTAATGGCCGGTGAGACCTCAAGATCACCAAGTTCCCGGCATGCTTCTTCGATCAGTCTGCAGCAGGTGTCCTGTATTTCAGCATAATGTCTCTGATAGTCAGAGAACAGAAGATTCTTATCCTCGTCGAGGACAGCGATCTTTACCGTTGTGGACCCTATATCTATGCCAAGTGTGTAGTGTCTATTGTTCATACATGACCTCATTAAACATTCCTTTAGTCAACTAGCAATTATACGTCTTAGATTTTAAAAAGACAAGCCACACTTTGCGGCACTTGTCTAATACAGAAATTTTAATGAATTCTTTATAATAAGGAAATGTTTGACGCCTTTCCGTTTTCTTATTATGATAAAGGGACAAAATAAATAGTTGGGAGTAAATATGTACGAAATAATAAAGCGCGAAGGCCGCGCCAAAAGAGCCAGGCTGACAACGGTCCACGGCGTTATAGAGACCCCTGTTTTTATGAATGTCGGCACGGTCGCAGCCATCAAAGGCGCAGTATCTTCCCCTGAACTTCACAGTCTGAAAACACAGGTCGAGCTCTGTAATACGTATCATCTTCATGTTCGTCCGGGCGATACGATCGTCAGGCAGCTGGGCGGCGTAAGAAAGTTCATGAACTGGGACGGTCCGGTCCTTACTGATTCCGGTGGCTTTCAGGTCTTTTCTCTGGCAAAACTGCGTAAGATAAAGGAAGAAGGGGTAACATTCCAGTCACATATAGACGGACACCGCATTTTCATGGGACCGGAGGAGAGCATGCAGATCCAGTCTAATCTGGGATCAACGATCGCCATGGCATTTGACGAATGTCCGAACGCTCTGGCAGAGAGAAAATATGTCGAAGAATCTGTCGCAAGAACGACCCGGTGGCTGGTCCGGTGCAAGACGGAACTTCAGAGACTGAATTCGCTGCCCGACACGGTAAATCCCCATCAGATGCTCTTCGGTATTAATCAGGGCGCTATTTATGACGATATACGCATTCAGCACGCGAAAGATATTTCCGAGCTGGACCTGGACGGATACGCGATCGGCGGTCTGGCTGTCGGAGAGACGCATGAGCAGATGTACCATGTACTTGATGAAGTCGTTCCGTATCTTCCTTCCGATAAGCCTACATATTTAATGGGAGTCGGAACGCCGGCCAATATATTGGAAGGCGTGGAGAGAGGAGTGGACTTCTTCGATTGTGTATACCCGAGCAGGAATGGCCGGCATGGACATGTGTACACAAAGGAAGGACATCTGAATCTGTTTAATAAGAAATATGAGCTCGATACGAGACCTATTCAGGAAGGGTGCGGCTGCCCTGCGTGTCGAAACCATACAAGGGCTTATATCCGCCATCTTCTCAAGGCCAATGAGATGCTGGGGATGCGTCTTTGCGTCATGCATAATCTTTATTTTTATAATAATATGATGGAAGAGATCCGGGGAGCGCTCGAGGAAGGCCGCTTCGGCGAGTATAAGAAACGTACTCTGTCAGGAATGGGAATGCTCTGATCGTTCAGGGAAGCGCATGTGAATATGCGTTCTTTGGAGATTAAAAATCAAAGGAAGCACTTGCAGAGGGTATTTAAATTGTGTATTATGATATCTATGCTGAAGGGAAGCAATGCCTTTCAATATTAAAATCGGAGGTTTATTAAAATGTATTCAATTGCGGCAGCAGCAACAGGCGGCATGGGTCTTATGGCAATCTATATGATTGCACTGATTGCTATTTTCTATTTTCTTCTGATTCGTCCGCAGAGAAAAGAGCAGCAGAGAGTGAGCGCTATGCTCGCGGATCTGGCTGTGGGTGACAGCATTGTGACGACCGGCGGTTTTTACGGCGTTATTCTTGATATCACGGATGATGTTGTCATTGTCGAGTTCGGCAATAATAAGAACTGCAGAATTCCGATGAAAAAAGAAGCTATTGCGGAAGTTGAGAAGGCCGATGCTTCCTATGATGTTTCTGAAAAGAAATAATTTATAACGTTTACCTAAGTGCTGTACAGGTCTGTGCCTGTACAGCACTTTTGATATGCAACAGTTACAGTTCTATTGAAAAATATATCGGTTTGCGCTAATATTGTATTTTAGTTCGGCATAGTACATATTTCGATTTGTATGCCATGCACGAAAAGGCAAGACTAAGGAGGCTTCCTGTATTTCATGTTACTGAGCGGTTCAGAAATAGTTATTGAGTGCCTGAAAGAGCAGGGTGTGGATACTATTTTCGGTTATCCGGGCGGGACGATCCTTAATATGTATGATGCCCTTTACGCTCATCCGGAAATAAGACACATCCTGACGTCCCACGAGCAGGGGGCAGCACATGCTGCGGACGGATATGCCCGAGCGACCGGCAGGGTGGGCGTTGTGTGGGCAACATCCGGTCCGGGAGCAACCAACCTTGTCACGGGAATAGCGACTGCTATGCTCGATTCCGTCCCGATTGTCGCTTTTACGGCCAATGTCGGTGTATCTGTTCTCGGTAAGGATTCTTTTCAGGAGATCGATATTGCCGGTATCGTTATGCCGATCACAAAGTACAGTGTGATCGTAAAAGATGTAAAAAAGCTCGCGCCTGCAATCAGGAGAGCTTTCAAGATCGCCCGAAGCGGCCGTCCCGGTCCGGTTCTCATAGATATCACGAAAGATGTCACGGAAAATATCTGTGAGTTTTTCCCGCAGAAGGCTGAGATGATCGGCCCGCGGACCCACACGATCGGTGGGGATGATATCAGAATAGCTGCGGAAATGATCAATAAGGCGGAAAGACCGGTCCTCTTCGTTGGCGGCGGAGCCATCGCTTCCGGTGCACATGATCTGCTTCATACTCTTGCGCACAGAGCAGGCATACCTGTCTGTGATACATTGATGGGAAAAGGAGCATTTTCCGGTACGGATGATCTTTATCTCGGAATGCTTGGTATGCATGGGACTAAAGCTGCCAACAGATCCATGCGTAAATGCGATCTTGTGATCGCGGCCGGTGTACGTTTTTCGGACCGTGATACGGGGGAGACTTCGGCATTTGCCAGGCAGGCAGCAATCGTGCAGTTCGATGTCGACAGAGCTGAAGTCAATAAGAATGTCATGGTCGATGCGGCCGTTATAGGAGATCTGAATGAGATCCTGAAAAGGCTGCTTCCGCTTATAAAAGCAAACTCCCATGCGGGATGGCTGGCCTATGTCCGCGAACTCAGAGAAAAGTATCCGCTGAAATACGATGCGTCGACGCTCACAGGACCGTATGTTATTGAGAAGCTATATGAGATCACCCGTGGAGATGCGATCATCACCACGGATGTCGGACAGCATCAGATGTGGGCGGCTCAGT
>DMAZ01000255.1 GCA_003446335.1 Lachnospiraceae bacterium
TTTTCACCAGTTCTATTTTCTCACTGGGATAATAAATCAATGTGGCAAGCTCACGAATGTCCCTCTCCGGAAGTGTACGACCGTAAACCTCATTTATTTTTTTGCGGACAGCCCCGGATCCGTTCCGAAGGACATGTGAAAAAGCTTCATACTCTCCGTGAATATCCGTTATGAAGTGTTCTGTGCCCTTCGGCAGGTTCAATATGGAGTTGAGATTGATGATTTCCGTAGACGCGTCTGCAATTGTCGGATAGAGCTCCGACAGTCGTTCAAGATATCTGCTGTCAAGTTTTTCCACAGGATCCTCCTTTCTATCTGCCGCCTCCGGTCCTGGAGAAGATCAGACTGATGACCAACATGATCAGAATCACCGGCCAGAAAGTAATGACTACTTTCGCAGTAATCGTGACGACCGCCAGCACGACCAGTATGATTACCATCAGAATGGAAATGAGACGCCAGTTAATACCTCCGTCTGAGCGTTTGAACAGGGATGTAAATCCTCCTCTTTCAATGGACTGTTTCTGCCCGCTCTCGAAAAAGCCGTTGTCAAATGTTGCATTCCTTTCAGCTTCCTTATAGCCCCTGTGATCGCCTTCATGATCTGATGAACTGCGCTCAGGCTGCCAGTCATTTTCTGCAGAGTAATCTGCTGTGTCCGTATACGTCTCCGCATAGGCGTCCGCATTTTCGGGCACGTACTCTTCATCTGCTTTCTCACCTGCCAGGCCTCTCGTATCGGGATATTCCGATTCCGCCATTCCCTGTTCGTAAGCACTGGTCGTATTGACCCTGTAGCTTGGCGGAGACTCTACAAGATTTCTCGCTATGAGAATCGGATCTCCAAGGTCAAATGTTGCCTCTTCCTCCGTTCTTCCCTTTTTCAGTTCTCCATCGATATACCCGCGATAATAGGCCACCTGTTCCTCAACTTCTCCGGGAGACAGATCTTCAGACAGTTTATCTGAAAGCCCCTGCAGGAATTCTTCTTTGTTCATGTAGCTAATACTCCTTGCATGTACATTAGTACGTACTTTTTTAATCATTTTATCATATAAAGTCACGAACTGCCAATATGCCGTCTCTATTCGCAGACAGACCGGAAAGAAGAATAAAAAAAGAGGCCTCATTAATGAGACCTCCTCAGCGTTCGGGACAAGATTCGAACTCGCGACCTTCTGGTCCGTAGCCAGACGCTCTATCCAGCTGAGCTACCCGAACACACCTTGTTGCCTTCGCAACATAGGTAATAATACACTTTCGTTTTCATTTTGTCAACAATGTTTTTTATATTTTTTCTGCAGTTCAGTTCCGGAACAGAGGGGTAGAATAATATCGATCTCCGGAATCGGTCAGTATGACAACAATCGTCTTTCCTTCATTCTCAGGCTCTTTTGCGACCTGCAGTGCCCCGTAGAAAGATGCTCCGGAAGAAATGCCGACCAGCAGACCTTCTCTCTTCGCGATCATCTTAGCGGTCTCAAATGCATCCTCGTCCGACACCGTAAGGACCCGGTCATAAAGCTCCGTGTCAAGTATTTCCGGCACGAACCCCGCACCGATTCCCTGGATCTTATGAGGTCCGCCGTGTCCCTCGGAAAGGAACGGAGACATCTTCGGTTCGAGCGCAATAATTTCAACATCCGGCTTCTGTTCCCTCAGATACCTGCCGGTGCCGGTCAGAGTTCCTCCTGTGCCTACACTTGCAATAAAAATATCTACATCCCCGTCTGTATCCTGCCAGATTTCAGGTCCGGTCGTCTCATAATGCGCACGGGGATTTGAGGGATTTACGAACTGTCCCGGTATAAAACTTCCCGGAATCTCCCGGGCCAGCTCATCAGCCTTCTCAATAGCACCCTGCATGCCCTTGGCGCCGTCGGTCAGAACGATTTCCGCCCCATACGCCTTCAGTATATTTATCCGCTCGACAGACATTGTGTCCGGCATGGTAAGAATCAGACGATATCCTCTGACAGCTGCCATCAAAGCGAGCCCGATGCCGGTATTTCCCGATGTAGGTTCAATGATAACGGAACCTTCCCTGAGGATCCCGTCTTTTTCCGCATCCTCGATCATGACCTTTCCGATACGATCTTTTGCGGATCCTGCCGGATTTAAGCTTTCAAGCTTTACAAGGACCCGTGCTTTCAGTCCGAAATCTTTCTCTATATTTTTGAACTCAACAAGCGGAGTGCCTCCGATAAGTTCTGCTGCAGAAGAGTATATTTTGCCCATAAATCATGCTCCTTATATAAATAATCTCCATGAAGTGAGTTATCTCTCACTGTTCGATTATAGGTCAAAAACACCTGCCTGACAATAACTGACGGAAAAGTAAGACCCCCGCCGGTCTCCCGGCGGGGGTCATTGCTCTTTCTGTGAATGAAAGAATGATCAATCCATGTCGCGGATGATCTTTCTTGTACGAAGGATAGATGTCGGGCTCATGGACAGCTCATCGATACCCATCTCTACGAATTTCTCTGTAAGCTCCGGATCAGCACCGAGCTCACCGCAGATACCTACCCATGTATTGTGTCTGTGACCTGCTTCGATCGTCATCTGGATAGCCTTAAGGACTGCCGGATGATGTGCATCGAAGAATCTCTCAAGATGCTGGTTCTGACGGTCAATCGCGCATGTGTACTGAGTAAGGTCGTTTGTTCCGATTGAGAAGAAGTCTACGAGCTCAGCGAGTTCATCAGCGCAGAGAACAGCAGCCGGAGTCTCGATCATGATACCTACGGAGATATCCTTCTTGTACGGTACATCGTGAGCATCGAGCTCAGCCTTGGCCTGGTTCAGCATCTTCAGGCAGCTCTCAACTTCCCACTTGGAAATGATCATCGGGAACATGATAGCGATGTTGCCGTAAGCAGATGCACGAAGGAGTGCACGAAGCTGTGTCATGAAGATTTCCTCGCGTGTAAGGCAGATACGGATAGCTCTGAAGCCGAGTGCCGGGTTCTCTTCCTTGTCAAGCTTGAAATAATCGATCTGCTTGTCAGCACCGATATCCAGTGTACGGATGATCAGCTGCTTGCCGGCAAGAAGTTCTGCGACCTGCTTGTAAGCCTGGAACTGCTGCTCTTCTGTCGGATAATCATCATTCTGCAGGTACAGGAATTCGGAACGGAAGAGGCCAACGCCCTCACCATCGTTCTCAAGAACATAGCCAACATCGCCTACGCCGCCGATATTTCCATACAGATGTACATGTCTGCCGGACTTTGTAACAGTCTCCTTGCCCTTCATCTCATCGAGAAGTCTTCTCTTCTCCTCTTCCTTCTCCTGAAGTACCTGATACCTGGCAAGTGTGTCATCATCCGGATCTACAATAACAATGCCCTTCATACCGTCAACGATTGCGAGCTTGCCTTCAACATTTCTCGGGATATCGACCTGAACGAGGGCCGGAATATTCATTGTACGTGCGAGGATAGCGGTATGGGAGTTCGTGGAGCCGGCTCTTGTTACGAACGCAAGGACCATATCCTTATCGAGCTGTACTGTCTCTGACGGAGCGAGGTCATCAGCAACGAGGATAACGGGCTCTGTGAAATTGTTGCCGTCTGCGCCGCCGCCGAGAAGATCCTTTACAAGACGGGAAGAAATATCCTTAACGTCTGCAGCACGGCCTCTCATGTACTCATCTTCCATGGATGCGAACATATCTGCAAAGTTGTCACCGGTCGTAGCGACAGCGTACTCTGCATTGACCTTCTGCTCCTTGATGATCTGTTCGATGGACTCGTTATAGTCATCATCGTCAAGCATCATCTGATGTACTTCAAAAATTTCAGCGTGTGCTTCGCCTACATCCTTCAGAGCTTTCTGATACAGCGCCTTAAGTTCTCCGAGAGCCTGCTCCTTAGCTGCATGCAGACGCTCAATCTCGGCTTCAATATTATCGATGTGCTCTCTGCGAATAGCTCCATCCGCCTTGGCCATCTCAGCGATCTTGCCGATAGCGATTCCCTGATAAGCTGCTTTGCCAGTGAAATTTTCCATCTTTATGCTCCTTTTTCTCCTATAATATTTGTCCAAAACGCTTTATTTCGGACATCAAGTACATACTTCTTTGTCTATTATAATTCATGATTCCTTTAATGAAAAGGAAAACTTTGTCATATTTACACTATTTTCGTTTATTTTCTGCTTTTTTCATGGGCGTTTTCCCTATATCTTCCCGTTCCCGGGAGTATCTTTTTCGCTGACCTGACAGGAGCGGCAGAGGGAACAGGAGAACGCATAAAGGGACTGACGCACAAAAATTCCACTACGGCGAAAAGCAGTCATTTGCAACTTTCATCTGCTTTCTGTAGCGGCGGCATTCCTTCGTGCGCCAGCCCCCTTCTATGACCGTTATTAATCTATGACTATTCGACCGTCACACTCTTTGCGAGATTTCTGGGCTTATCAACGTCCAGTCCCTTCGCACAGCTCACATAATATCCCATTAGCTGAAGCGGGATCACCGCAAGTGACGGAGTGAAATGTTCATCTGTCCGGGGTATATAAACCGTGAAATCGGCCGTATCCTCAATATTGTAATTGCCGTAAGTGGTCAGACCCATCAGATAAGCGCCTCTGCTCTTGCATTCGACCATATTGGATACCGTTTTCTCGTAGAGTTTTGACTGTGTGAGAACACCGATCAGAAGTGTCCCGTCCTCGATCAGGGAGATCGTTCCATGCTTCAGTTCTCCCGCGGCATAGGCCTCTGAGTGAATATAACTGATTTCTTTCATCTTCAGGCTGCCTTCCAGAGAAATCGCGTAGTCAACGCCTCTTCCTACGAAGAAGATATCCCGGGCATTTGAAAATTTAGACGCGAACCACTGGATGCGTTCCTTATCCTCGAGCAGTCTCTGAATTTTGTCCGGAAGCTTGCGGAGCTCACCGACCATGCCAAGTGCTTTCTCCTCAGAAATCGTTCCCCTGACAAGACCGATCTTAATTGCAAGAATATAAGACATGACAAGCTGAGCTGAGTATGCCTTGGTCGTTGCGACCGCGATTTCCGGTCCGGCCATTGTATAGCAGACATAATCAGACTCACGGGCTATGGAAGAGCCCACTACATTTACAATACCCATTGTTTTCGCACCCAGTTCCTTTGCCTCGCGCAAAGCAGCCAGGGAATCCGCGGTCTCGCCTGACTGGCTGATAACGATCACGAAAGTATGCTGATCCAGGATCGGCTGCCTGTATCGGAATTCGCTGGCGAGTTCTACCCGTACCGGAATTCGGGTCAGGTCTTCGAAAATATACTGGGCAGCAATACCTACATGATAGGCTGATCCGCATGCCACAATATCGATCTGCCTGATGTCGGCGATATCTTCCTCGGTAAAACCGGATCCGGAAATATCAATTTTCTCATCTTCTTTGACATAAGCGTTGATCGTGTCCCGAACAGCTTTCGGCTGTTCATGGATCTCTTTCATCATGAAATGCTCGAATCCGCCTTTCTCCGCAGCTTCCGCATCCCAGTCGATTTCATGGATCTCCTTATCGACGATATCTCCGTCGAGATTGTAGAAGTCGACTCCGTCTGCAGTCAGACGGGCCATCTCCATATTTCCGATGTAATATACTTTTCTTGTATAATTAAGGATTGCCGGAACATCCGATGCGATAAAAGTCTCTCCTTCGCCCGCTCCAATGATCATCGGGCTGTCTTTACGAGCCACATATATTTCATTCGGATAATCCTTGAACATGACCGCCAGCGCATAGGAGCCGCGCACACGGACCATTGTTTTCGCAATCGCGTCGATCGGGCCCATTTTATACTTGCGATAATAATAATCGACGACTTTTACGGCCACTTCCGTATCGGTCTCGGAATAGAACTTATACCCGTGGCGGATCATTTTATCACGGAGTTCCTTGAAATTCTCTATGATACCATTGTGGACCGCTACTACGTTCATATCACCTGTAATATGCGGATGCGCATTATTTTCCGAAGGCTCCCCATGTGTCGCCCACCTTGTATGACCGATTCCGCAGCTTCCCGGAACAGCCTTTCCCCCGTCCGTCTTTTCAGACAGAACGCGCAGTCTTCCCTTGGCCTTGACAACTACGGGTACTTTTTCCGCATCCCTCACCGCGAGACCGGCAGAATCATATCCTCTGTATTCAAGCTTCGAAAGACCATCCAGCAAGATCGGAGCTGCCTGACGAGGTCCCACATATCCAACAATTCCACACATAATAATCCTCCTCGTTATTTCGTTTCCTGGTTCCAAAAGAAGACCGGTTTTTCCACGTCCCACTGCAGGTTCAGTCGAACGCATGGATCGTCACATGAACGTCTTTGTCATACGACCTGTACACCGGCTTCAATGATCTTCATCGGATTACCGATAAAGATCCTGTCTGCTTCATCATTACCGAGTTTCCTGGAAACATATCTGTATGCTTTCTCAAGATGGCACGCACGGCCGGTCCTGTTATGCGTATCACTCCCCACAAAATCAATCAGATCATTTTTAAGAAGCTTTCGGGAGAATCCCCTGAATCCCCATCCGTCCTTTCCGATGAGCGCATCGGCATTCACCTGGATCATGGCGCCCATATCTTTCAGTTCCCCGACAATACTCATGTCTCTTACCAGAGGTGGGTATCTCTCAATATGGGCCAATATGGGTGTATACCCCCTTGAAAGCAGCGCATATGTTCGCTCCCGGATATATTCTTTCGGATGAGCTCCCGAAAATTCCAAAAGGATATATCTGCTGCCGATCATACGGTACAGTGGCTCATCCGAAACCATCTGTTCCATATCCATGTTGGCATGGAACTCACACCCGGGATAGAGCCTCAGTCCGGGGTACAGCCGCGCAGCCTCCTCCTTCAGTTCCAGGAACTTCTTAAGAACGACCTGTCGATCTGTCTCGAACATATCTCTGCGATAATGCGGCGTAATAATGATGTCTGACACACCGTTCTTCTTCTCATCTTCAAGAATCGCCAGCGCGTCCTCCATGGAACGGGCTCCGTCATCCACTCCGGGTATAATATGGCAGTGCATATCACATAAGCCCTGTATATCTTCGTCTTTCCTCATGCAATACCTCAACCGGTGATCCACTGAAGCTCCAGATACGCATTGGCGGCAAAGACCCCCTGCGGTACCGAAGCCGTAAATTCTTCTATCGTGACAGCGGGAGAATAATCGCTCTGATATTCCGAAGAGTCGACCGGTCCCACATAGCGGATCACGCGTCCTTCCCAAAGATAAATAAAATGCTCTTCCGTCCGTCCCTCATCATTGAGATAGATGAAACTCGGTTCCAGACTTCCGTCTTCTCTCATTCTGTAATAATACTGAGCATTAAGCATATGTTCGAATTCGTTATCATGGTCTGCATACGTTCCTGCGGGAGCCATTATGCACATAAGATGACCATCCTCGCCTGAATAATAAATGGTGAGCGGCCCGCTCGTTTCCATGACACAGGTCCCTGAAGAAGCCTGATACGTGTTATATACTTCCACCACCTGCAGGATCATATCGTCCTGACTCGGAAAACCGGCAGGATCACCGACATTTTTTACGGCATTCATCGCCTCCCGGTTCAGCACAGCCTTATTCGGATCCACCGGTTCGATAATTTCTTCCTGACTTTCCGCGGACATATCGCTCACTGACAGATCCGCTCCGGATTCACTCTCATCTGATTCGAGGATTCCCAAGGCAGATCCCGTCTCATCATAGGCATTCATTTCCGAGAGCTTCTGCTCGACCGCACCTGCCATACTGGAGTTCAATTCTTCCGCCCGGATATAATCCAGCCTGGCTTTCTGTGTTTCTCCAAGTCCTGCATAAGCGTCCCCTCTGGCAAAATATGCGGTAGCATTTTTGCTGTCTATACTTAAAGCCCGGTCAAATACCGAGACTGCTTTTTCGTATTCCTGATCAAGGAGGTAATCGTTCCCCTGCTTGATCAGCCTCTTCAGACGATTCTCCGGAAGCATGTGAATAACAATAAAGATCCCCGCGATCAATACGATCAGAACCAGAATAATTCTCTGAATATACCCCCTTTTCATGCTTTATCCCCCTGCCTGAAAACGCCTAAATAAAGAAAACAATGCAGGCAAAAAAGTGCCTGCATGAACCTCATTGTTACACGATCATACTGCATATGAGCATTCTGACAGCTTAAGCAGTAACTCATCCGAAGTTTCCGACAGAACTTCCGACATGAGTAATTATACCACGTATACTTTCCGGAATGCAGAATTTTTCGTTTAAACCGACTTAATTGACGTAAATCCGCAGAAATTCCTTCCGCACAGCTTTCTGCTTTTCAAGGAACGCCCTGTCGCCTTCACCGATCTCCGTCTCAGGCAGGATGATCGTCGTTCCGGGCAGAGCGGAGATCACACGTTCCATAAGCAAAGCTGTGCCTTCCAGATGGTTCTCCTCAAAATACGACAGCCAGGCTTTAACACCCTCCATTACAGGCGCAAACTTTAAATTCCCTTCCGGAGACGCCCATAAGCATCTTACATTCAGATTCCGATGATCCGGATATGACATCTCATCGAACGGAAGAATATAATCGAACTGGCTGACCGCAATTCTGGAAAACGCAACGATGACGGGAAGGATCGCGCGAAAACGGACTCCGTCCGGAATACCGTCCGATTGTATATCATAGACTGCAAGACTGCGGATGAAAACATTACAGCCTTTTGCGCGTCCATCCGTAAACCTCAGGTCAATATCGGGAAATCCATCCCAGTAAAGATCAAAATTATCCCCGCCTCTGTAACGCACCAGCTCAAAAAAGGCTGTACGATCTTCTTCATACACTCTCTCACAGGTGATTTCTATTTTCATATAGGACAAGACATGGTCAGAAGGGCCCGCAGCAGTATTCTCATCAGCAATTGCCCGAAAAGAATACTCTGTTTTCAATTCAAATGCCGACACCGCCGCAAAACGTTCCCCGAAGATCCGGCACAATTCACGAAAATCCATCCCGTCACATAAAAATCTCTCGACGCGGCCGGTACTGTTCCCTCTTTTAGAATCCCGTTCTGTAGAGTTTCTTATCCTGTGACTCGTCCAGACAGCAAAGAAATCCTCCCCGCCCGTCATATCATGAAACCCTCCGAAATATACGGAGGGTCCTTCAAGACACAAAAAATCTCTGGCATCCCTGTTTCGAATGCTCTGACGCAGGACCAGAAGCGCTTTCGCGCTTCCGGCATAAAAATTCTCAACATTTATTTCTTCCAGCATGATAACACCTTATGTATCTTCAGCTGACCGGAAGAGTAACGGGGCGACCGGTCAGTCGAACTGAACGCCCATATCGAGACGTCTCACATGAACCGTAACAGACATGTCATCCGCCACATGAATATCAGCCACCTGGGTTCTGGGAACAGAAGAATTGTCGCCTGTCATATGTATAAAGTAAGCGGTCGTTCTGCCCGGCTGATGCGGATTGATCGTAAACAAATCCCAGGAATAGTCTACGAAATCTTCGTGGAAGAAAGCTCCTCCGTTGCTCGTAATATCCGCAACAGCATTATCCATGGAAAATACTTCCCAGTAGGAATCATCGACCATTCTCGAAGCAGCGCCGATCGTGTTATCATTTCTCACGCATGAATCGAACGCCTCCCCTGCTGCTTTCTCCTGAGCGGCGACCTGTTCTGTCAGGACCGAAGCATCGTACTCCGGTATCCGTTCAGGCGCGGCAACACAATCCGCAAAAGAATACCACGCGAGATCAAAAGTAATATCCAGATTCTCATCCGCATGCACAAAAAGAATAAAACCGTTATCCAGGACAGATGCGGTGCCATCCCCTTTCGTGCACTCAAGATAGAAGATACCCGTTCCTGCAGACTGCGGAGTAAATACATATTCCGTGCGGGAAGGTGCATAAACATATGTCGTCTCCTCCGGAACAGAGGCATCCCCTTCTGCGGCCAGTGCTCTTATCCCGCCGGAAGGACCGCTCATTTTGAAAGACGGGCGGGCCGGGCCGGAGGCCTTCATTAATGAAACAGACATATTTCCACCGGCAAAGCTCTGCTCCTCCACTATAATGTCTTCGTTCCCGACTTCTTCCTGCTGCTCATCCGGAATCTCTTCTTCATAGACACTTTCATCACCTTCGACGATCTCATACTCTTCGCCTTCGTCTACATATTCTTCATAGTCAGGATCATCTTCATAGATAATGATTTCCTCTATGATCTCGTCTTCTCCGGCTCCGCCATCCTCATTACCGGTCTCGGTCGCAGCGTCCGTTGTGTCCGATGCAGCCCCTGCATTCGGCTCTTCCCTGAGACTTTGCCGATAAGCTTCCTCAGCTGCCTTTACTTCACTTTTCGGTGTTTCCGCTCCGCCGTATTTTCCGCTTGTATATGTATAGGGAATATCCTCTGTATTTCCATCAGATACGGTAAAGATCCCATCCTCGTAATTATCCGCACAATTCCATTTATAACCGTCATGACTGTTTGTCGGAAGCAGAACAACGAGTGTATTATTGGTCACAACGAACGATCCTCTTTCATCCGTCTGGGAAGTAGCTCCCGAAACGACATTTGCAAAAGAAGGTCTGACATATTTCAGGTCTTTGAGCGGCACCTGTGTCGGCACGGGACTGGGCGTGGGCGTTAATGTCGCCGGTACTTCCGTAGGTGAGGGAGCCTGGGTCGCGGTCGGCTGTATTGCAGCTGGTGCTGTTTCAGTCTCTGCCTCTTCTCCGGCACGGCCGCAGCCGGCGCATATCAAAAGCGCAAGCGCCAAAGCAATTGTTTTACTGAGTTTACCTGTCTTCTTTTTCATAATATGAAATCTCCCTTTTTTCCTGCCGTGAATTTCATATGCCGTACTCAACGATTGCTTCCTTCCGTTCTCGCCTCGAGCATGGCATGTGTCATTTCACTCCAGCTGTACTGGGACATATACTCCCCCCGGTAAAGAGAAGTGTCATTGTCCAGAAATTTATAATAATCACAGTCGATCCCCTCGGGATCTATTCCGAGAGAACCGTATCCCTGGATCAGAATATCACTGCAGCCTATGCTGTCCAGCGTTCTTTTGAGTTCGCTCCTGATCTTTTTGAAATAGGATTCGTGCGTGATCCGGCCTCCGCCGCCAAAACAATCATCTTCCCAGAGCACTGTACTGATTGCACGGTTACTGATAACAGCTCCTCTGCGGTCCACCAGATATGCGAAGAGCTCCTTCGACTTGGCGATCCGGAACTGGACCGGCTTTCCGTTATAAAAAACTTCGAAATCTCCAAAAGTTCTGACAAAAAGACGATGCTCCGGGACATTATACCGGAGATTGGAAAGTTCCCTTGAGACCTGCTCTTTCGTTACGGGTTTCAGGATAAAGCCGCTCGCATGCATCTCGAAAGCATCTTTCATGTACTCCGAATACCCGGTCGTAAAAATAATATTGACTTTGGGGTTCCGTTCAATAAGTTCCCGGGCAAATGTCACACCGTCCATATCACGCATCATGATATCTACGAACGCGACGTCGCAACGGATCCCCTTCGCATATTCAAGGGCGTCTTTCGCCATTCGAAACCCGGACAGATCTGCATCCGGTTTCACCTCTCTGATTTTCGCCAGCAGACCGCTCAGTGCGATCTGCTCATCTTCCACAGCAATTATCACCATCTTGTTCACACCTGTTGTCCGTGTTCGGTAAACAATCAGCCTTCTTCTTCAGTAACTTCGTCCCAGATCTCGGCATCCTCTCCTGCCGTTTCCTCTTCGTATCCTGTATCCTCTCCGGTCTCTTCCTGTTCTGCGGGCATCTCTTCCGTCACCGGTCCTTCTTCTGCCTGCTCCTCCGGCACTTCAATAATGACTTCTCCGGTATCTGCAGGTTCTCCGTCCCACTCATCCTCTTCGTAGTCATCATAGTCGTCCTCAACGTATACTTCTTCGTATCCGGTATCTTCCCCACCGTCAGCTGTTACGGTATCAGGATTTTCAGGTGCTTTTGTGACAAGTGTCCTTCCTTTCGAATCAACAAGGGATTCTCCTCCTGTACGGATGAACCCGCTTCTCGACAAAAGGATGATCACTGTGATCAGTGTAATGATACCTACGATAAACAGAATCATTCTGCTTGGTTTCTCAATGAAATCATTCATCTCCTCACCTCCTCGAAAGAATTCCGATCATTCACTTCCTCTCATCGTGAGAACAGCAACAACTGTCTTCCATAAAATCTCGATATCCCGGCCGATTGACCACTCTTTCATATACTGAAGATCCAGAGCGACCACCTCCTCAAAATCCTTGATATCCGACCTTCCGCTGATCTGCCATAATCCGGTAATGCCCGGTTTTACGGCAAGGCGGGCTCTGTGATGAGCCTCGTATTGTTTCCATTCATCCTCTGTGGGAGGTCTTGTGCCGACAAGACTCATATCTCCTTTCATAACATTCCAGAACTGCGGGAATTCATCGATGGATGTTTTGCGGATGAACCATCCTATTCCGTGTCTGGTCCCGTCCGGTCCGGAACCGATTATACGGGGATCATCCTTCATTTTGAACATAAGTCCCTGCATCTCGTTCTTTTCCATCAGTTCCTTTTTTTTCTTCTCGGCATCCATATACATACTTCTGAATTTATACAGCTTAAAACGCTTTCCGTTCTTCCCTATGCGGACCTGAGAGAAGAAAATAGGGCCCGGGCTGCTTATGAAAATAATGGGGCCTATCGTGATGACAAAGAAAAAGCAGAAAACAAGGCCAACGATCGCCCCGAGAATATCCATGACTCTTTTCATAAATACTTCCTTGGTAGAAGCGACCTTTATCGTATTGGTCAGCACGACATACCCGCCGATTTTCTCAACAGCCAGATTCTGACTGAGTTTTTCGACTGTAGACAGATTCAGATGTGTGGTAATGCCCATCTCGAGACAGTTGTCATTAAAATTCTCGGGGACATCATATTGTTTCGAGACATTGATGAAGACTTCATCGACCCACCTGTTCTGCATGAAATCGAAGATGTCATTGAACGTACATACGACAGGTATCCCGCAGATTTTGTCCGACAGTCCTGTCAGCATCTCATTTTCCGTGCCGTCCGTGACCGGAATCTCCTTATGCGTTCCGGAAAGGACCACATTGTTGTCCACATCCTCCGCACGGATGCCGGCTCCGTCCTTGACTGCACCGCCAATACCTTCCTCTACAATTTTCCGGGCGGCATGTGTATTGGCATACTCATCCGTATCGATCAGGATCACGCCTTTGATCTCGTACTCATTATACAGGTTATTTTTTATTCTGGTTATAACATTTTTCGCAATGTCCGAGGATGTGAGTATGAGCATAGCCCGTTTTGCATGCGTGTTATGCTCCCTGAGATATTTTTTCAGCAGCGATCTCAGAAGAAAATCGACAGGGATCGTAATAATAACGAACCGTAAAAAGACCAGCCTCGAGAAAGCCCGCCCGTAGCCGCTGAAATAAATGTAGATGCCCATGAAAGCCACGACCATTAACGCCTGGGTAATGACATTCTTGAGTTCGGCATAGCCATCTCTTCGGAGAATTCCGGAGTAGGATTCAAGAAAAAAGGCAATCGCAATATTAAAGAGCCCTACAACGAGAGCAACAGTGAAATACATATTTCCATAAATATGGAACCTGGTGCCGTTCCTTATAAAATGAGAAAGGAAAAAAGACATTTCATATACTAATAAATCCAGCAGAATAAAATCCCAGTGCTTCAACCATGTAGATTGTTTACCTGAATACATAATAATCCACCTTAAAATTCAAATTATATGTTTCTATAATATAGCAGAAACTCTCTTCTCTTTCAATCATAAGGTACTTACAAAAGAATTCAGACATCTCTTTTTTCTCTCTGAAAAGCTTACTCGTTAAAGGCGTCAAATCCTGAAGGGCTAAAATCCCGTCTTTTGAACATTTCGACATACACCCTTCAATAAAACACAAAGAATATTAAAAAAAGTGCCTAATTTTCTTATTTTAATTAGGCAAATACCTCACAATATGCTACAATACAAATAATGTAATAGAATCTGTTCATGACATTTTGTCACATCAGATTGCTGCCTCTAAATTGATGCAAATCCATTTTCGGGCAGTTCTGCCCGTATCGGATTACCGCTAACGATCCCATACCGGCAGTCGCGTACCAGGCTTTTATTATTATCAAATATAAAAGAAAGAGAGGGTTCACATTATGCAAAACTCAATGTTAGCAATGATTCTGGCCGGCGGACGTGGTAGCCGTCTGAAAGACCTTACCAACAAAGTTGCCAAGCCTGCAGTATCATACGGTGGAAAGTACCGTATCGTTGACTTCCCGCTTTCAAACTGTGCGAACAGCGGAATCGACGTTGTCGGTGTCCTCACACAGTATGAATCCGTTGAGCTGAACAGCTACGTCGCCGCAGCAGGCAACTGGGGTCTTGACAGCCGTGACAGTGGTGTCTATGTACTCCCGCCGCGTGAAAAAGCCGATGCCAACCTCGATGTCTATCGTGGAACAGCTGATGCTATTTCCCAGAACATTGACTTCATCGACAAGTATGATCCGGAATATCTCCTTGTTCTTTCCGGTGACCACATCTATAAGATG
>DMAZ01000191.1 GCA_003446335.1 Lachnospiraceae bacterium
GTCGGTGCGGAGGCAACATGGAAAATCAGCAGTGATGACGAAATGGAAGAGTTCTTCAGAAATAAACCGGAAGTCCCTTATATTATGGAAGAGTTCATCAAAGGGGAAGTCACGACCTTTGACGGAGTGTGCGATTCGGAGAGCAGAGTCCTCTTCGCGGCAAGTCATGTTACCGCAGAATCGATCATGGACATGGTCAACGAGGGAAGACCCTGTTTCTATTATGTCAATAAACAGATCCCGGAAGAAGTCAGAAGCGCAGGCTGCCGTACTCTGAAAGCATTCAATGTAAAAAGCCGTTTCTTCCATCTCGAGTTCTTCCGTCTTACGGAGGATAAGGAAGGTGTCGGAAAGCGCGGTGATATTGTCGGCCTTGAAGTGAATATGAGACCGGCGGGAGGCTTCACGCCGGATATGTTGAATTTCAGCCAGAGTGCGGATTGCTTCAGGATCTGGGCGGACATGATTGCATTCGATGAGAACAGACATCCGTATGAAGACAATGGTATGTACTGTATTTACTGCGGCCGGCGTGACGGTGTTGATTATGACCATTCGATGGAAGACATCGGCAGCAGGTACGGTTCTCACAACAGAATGCTGACCAGGATGCCTGACGCGCTGGCCGGAGCGATGGGAAATCAGGTGTGTATAGCGACATTTGATACAATCGATGAAGTTGAAGAATATGTTCAGTATGCGTTCGCTCCGGTAGAGTGCAGACCGATTGCCCGGTGGTGATGAAATCCCGGCTGATCAGACGATAGGGAGACAACATGATGGTGGCAGACAGGATATATTTTGCTCCGATGGAAGGGATAACCGGGCATATTTACAGAAATGCCCACGCAAAGCATTATCCGGGAGTGGACAGGTACTACCTGCCCTTTATTGCGGTCCATGCGACGCATAATATGAAGAATAAGGAAAAGAAAGACATAAGCCCGGCACAAAATGTCGGGCTTTGTGCGATTCCGCAGGTCCTTACCAGAAATGTGGATGATTTTCTGTGGGCAGCAGATGAACTGAGAATCCTTGGGTATCGTGAGATCAATCTGAATTTCGGGTGTCCATCCCCTACTGTAACGTCGAAAGGAAAAGGGGCTGCATTCCTCGGCCTGACGGATGAGATGGACCGTTTTCTGGACGGAATTTTTAATGAATTGGACAGGAGAGGGCTTCTGGCGGCGTCACCGAAAAAGCCTGAAATGTCTTACACGAAGTCTGAGAGAGATCCGGAAGAGTCTTATGCGGAGTCTGCGTGCGGTCAGGAAAGACTTTATTCGCAGTCCCGGGGCGGAGGAACAGAAGAGAACTCTTCTGAAGAGAACTCTTCTTACGATAACAAAATATGCGTGTCGGTCAAGACCCGTATCGGCGTGGAGAGGGTCGATGAATGGGAGAGGATATTTGCAATCTATAATCAGTATCCGATCAGCGAACTGACCGTTCATGCCCGTACAATGAGGGAATTCTATAACGGAGAAGCTCATCCGGAGATTTTCGGGGAGATCCTCAGGATGACCCGGATTCCGGTCGTATATAACGGAAATGTTTTTTCCGTGAAGGAATACCGGGAGCTTCGTGATCTGTTTAAGTCGGGCGCACATTTCAGCGGTATCATGATCGGTCGCGGCCTGATTCAAAATCCCGCGCTCGTGCAGCAGATCCGGGGCGGAGAGGGACTTTCTGCCGGGAATCTGATGGCTTTTCACGATGAGGTGCTGTCGGGCTATCAGAGGGAGCTTTCCGGCGATACACATGTGATCAGCAAAATGAAGGAACTTTGGTGGTATATGGGAAGAATGTTTTCGGATGCCGATAAGCCGCTGAAGAGAGTTAAGAAAGCGAAGAATGTCCGGGAGTATCGGGCTGCGGTGAGAGAACTGTTATTATGCGATATCCTTCAGACGGATGAAAGTGTCTGATAACGATGGTCTTTAACATAAGTATGGGGTCTGTTAAATGTGTGTGTCCTTCGGACTTATGAAATTTGACAGAAACGGGGGCGGATACAGGAGGAATATGGTATAATCAGTACAAATGTTACTGGCATGCACGATACAGGGAGTTTATGGTATGTCTGATCGATATGATGAAATACAGAAAGCATCGAAGAGCAGCAATTCGATAGCTGATCTTGATCTCTATTATGCCGATATACCCGGGAAATATATTGATGACGTTTTAGCTTCGGATCTGCCGGGAAGTCACCTGGATAATCTTCTTTACGGAGAACTGCCGGGAAGCCACCTGGATGTTGTTCTGAACGCTCCGCTTCCGGGGAGCAGTACGTATGAGCTGTTATCTTCGGAACTGCCGGGTATGGATCTTTACGGAGCGGCGTCAGCTGTTCCTCATGCGCATGGTCATTCCGAGAAGAGACAGGCGGCAGGACCGGTAAGTGCCCGGGAGAGTTACGAGCAGAAACGGAGAGAGAACGAAATAGAAGCGAGCAGAAAAGAATTTCTGAGAGATCTTGAGCAGAAGAGTCTTGAACAGGCAGAGGAGGCTAAGAAACGGATCAACTCCGAGTCCGTCAGAGGACTTGATGATCTCGACAATATCTGGAAGTCTGTCCGCAAAAATATTGAAGCCAGCAGGAACGACCGAAAGTACAGGATGCTGCAGCGGAGCCGGCCGACCAGTACACCGGTCAGTCGGGCCAGGAACACATCTACGTTTACCAGGAGCCAGATCAAGAAGGAGAAGCCCAAGGCAAAACTGGGCTTTACAGGCGTCTTCTTCGCCATGATCCTGCTTCTTGCAATATTTAACCGTATTATCATTCCTCTGGCGGGACGGTTTTCCTCGTCGCACAAAGTGGAAGGAACGTCCGATCAGTCAGGAGGCTTTTACCTGACTGATTCGGAATTCGATGCCTTTGTGAATATTGAGAAAAATATCACCGAAGCATTTAAGAGTGAAGAGCATCTTTTAGAAATGAGCGCATCTGAGCTGGCTGAACAATTCACAGCCCACGGGTTCGAGACACAGGTCAAAGAAGAAGATAACACGATGTATGGGCAATATGTCGACGGTACGACCTGGGTGGATGTCTTCAGGAACAATGATTACATCGGCTTTTCCTGTGATTCTTCTTCTGACAGGATCGATACGGGGGTCGTGCAGAAGGCATTATCAGAAACTGCGCCCGTCTATGTCAGTAAAAATCTCGGAAGGGATATTGCCGGGGTCGGAATTGACAGAGAGCTTCTTCAAAGGTTCAGTGAAAATGCGGATGAGAACGGGAGAGTTACCTATTATACGGATAATTTTTCCATCTATTATTATGAATACGACGGCTCGGTATCTTTCTATCTGTATGGCCTGGATGAGGATACATATATCTCCATTGATACCGACAGAGAGGTGTTGGAGAACATCATAATATGGTATTAAGGCAGTGTGTAAGTGAGGCTGCGGAAAAGCATATATACTCAGGCGATGGAAAAGGAGGAAAAAAGAATGAAAATCGCTATGGCAAACGATCATGCAGGCACCAACATGAAGAATGAGATCAAGAAACAGCTTGAAGCAATGGGACATGAGGTTGTTGACTTCGGAACCTATGACAATGAGCCGGCTGACCTTCCGGATTATATTTATCCGGCAGCTCTGGCAGTTGCAAAAGGTGAGTGTGACAGAGGAATTTTCGTTGACGGCGTAGGATACGGAAGCGCGATGATCGCCAATAAGATAAACGGGATTTATGCGGCTGTCTGCCAGGATACACTCTGTGCGGCACTTTCCCGTCAGCATAATGATACCAATGTTCTCTGCCTCGGAGCAAAGATCATCGGAACACTTATCTCCACAGAGATCGTTAATACCTGGATGACGACAGAAGCTTTTACAGCCGAGAAATACGTCAACCGTGTAAAGAAAGTAAAAGACATCAATGACAGGCACTGCGTCCCGGTCAAGTGATGCGGCTTGAACATGACAGGTGAGAAAACAGAAGGGATGGGGTTACGGCCCCATCCCTTTGACATTGCATTGTGCTTTATATTCTTTCGGTGTCATATGAAAATGTTCCCGAAACGCCCGGTTGAACGTGCGCTGGCTTCCGAATCCGGCATTCTCGTAGGCTTCGGTGATCGACTGGTTGGTATATTCCAGAAGGTATTTTACATATTCCAGACGGGTGATATTCAGGTATTTGTTGAAATTCATGTGGAACGTTCCTGAAAAAATGCGTGACAGGGCGAACTGACTTACATAGAGGTCATGTGCCATTTTTGTGAGCGTCAGATCTTCCTCGGTGTAATGCTCGGCAACATAGGAGACGACCCTGTACACAAGATTCTCACCGGAGATGGATTTTTTCTCCGTCAAATTAAGATAAGGCAGAGTGCGCGCGAGTATGATCATGACATAAGCCTGATGAAGCACATCTGCCTGAGGATTATCGGTCTCCTCGTCGAGCGTTTCCATCGCGTAATAGATATCCGGATGAACATCTTTTGCGCGAATGATCGGGTTCGTCGGGACCAGCGTTGTGATCATCTGCATGAAAGAACCGCTTAAGGAAGGGGTAGCCAGCATATAAAGCGATTTTCCCTGCTCGCCGAACGACTGGTAGTGATGGATCTGCTCCGGGAAGATGACCGCCAGATCGCCCTTTTCAATTCTGTATAGTGTTGTTCCGATTCCTACGGTCAGCGCACCTTCGAGACAGTAGGTGAATTCGATATTTTTGTGGAGATGCGGATGAATATGCTGGGAATTCATCTGAAAGATCTCAAAATCATTTTTCTCTTTATAATATAAAGAATACATAGACAACCTCATAGTCATGAATCAGCAGGTACTTTTCTATAATATAATCATTTTGGAATCAGTTGCGCAAGGGTTTTGACTGGAAACACCTGAAAAGTATCAAATTTTGGCTACACTGAAACATGTTCAAACATTAGGTGTGGATTTTAAAAAAATAGTGGATATTTGGATGAACTAAAGGGTAAAGGACAAATTTTGACTATATTTGGAATGAATTTGACAGGTATTAATGCTATAATATCCTTATCATAAATAATGATAAATGAAACAGCGGTGCTTAACCGCATAAGATATTGACGTATGGGCAGCAATGCCTTTTCATATATCTGCATAGTCATCTTTCAGCAAAGGGAATGCCCCGCGAGCAATCGCGGGGCATTCCTGATTTTTCAGTGTCTTTCTCTGTGCATTCATCGTAGACTTACGTCACGGGAATTCCGCGTCAGAGATTAAATTTATGTTGCATTTCCTGAAGGAATCAGCTAAGATTTTCAGACAGCTAAGTGGGAATTACCATACTATAAAGAGGTCAACATGTCCAGAAAACCGAAAGAAGAAATGAGTTTTGACATAAAGCGTGCGTATGAGAAGTGGCTGGAAGAAGGACAGCCGATTAGTGCTGAGAAGGTACAGAAGAAGGAACGTTCTGTAAAAGAGAGCGGCAGAGCATCCGATGAGCGGAAGCAGGGAACAGCGAAGGCTGACCGTAAGGACAGAGACAGCCGAAGAGATAATCGTGATGATCGTAAGAATGAGAACAGATTTCGAGGCAACAGCGGAAGAAAGAATGACCGGACGCCCGGAAGCTATGGCAGATCATCAGGGATGAGAACCGTTAGAGGTCTTCCCGATATACCGAAGGTCGATCCTGACTCTGAGTTCCCGAAGTGTCCCGTGAGGAAACGGTGCGGGGGATGCAGCTTCATCGGTCTCGACTATAAGTGGACGTTGGAATACAAGGAAAAGTATGTGTCTGAACTGTTGAGACCATTTGTAAAGCTGGACGGTATCATTGGGATGGATGACCCGTTCCATTACAGGAACAAGGTAAATGCTGCATTTGCCCATGTAAAAGACGGCCATCGAGAAAGGAATGTCAGCGGTATTTATGAGCAGGGGACCCATAAGGTCGTTCCGGTCAAAGAATGCCTTCTTGAAGACAAAAGAGCGGATGCCATTATTCAGGATATCCTGAAGATGACCCGGGACTTTAAGATCAAAATCTATGACGAGGACAGTGAATACGGCCTCCTGAGACATGTCATGGTGCGTACGGCGCATGTTACAGGTCAGGTAATGGTGGTCCTCGTTCTGGCATCACCGATCCTCCCCAATAAAAACGCTTTCGTTGAGGAACTTCTGAAAAGACATCCGGAGATCACAACGATCGTGATCAATGTGAACGATGAGCACACATCGATGGTGCTCGGCAGCCGGGAAATCGTTCTTTACGGAGACGGATACATAGAAGACAGACTGTGCGGCAACACGTTCAGGATCTCTCCGAAGTCGTTCTATCAGGTCAATTCCGTGCAGACGGAAAAGATGTACCGCTATGCGATGAAGCTGGCCAATCTGACCGGGCGGGAACGTGTCATTGACGCGTACTGCGGCATCGGAACGATAGGAATCACTGCGGCTGCAAGAGCGAAGGAAGTGATCGGAATAGAACTGAACGGAGACGCTGTGAAGGATGCGGTGAGAAATGCCCGTGCCAACAACATCCGTAATATCTCTTTTTATGAAAATGATGCAGGTATCTTCCTGAAAGGGATGGCTGAGCAGCATGAAATGTGCGAGGTCGTCTTTATGGATCCGCCTAGAAGCGGCTCCACGGAAGAATTCATGCAGGCGGCGGTCGACATGCGGCCCGGAAGGATCATCTATATTTCCTGCGAGCCTGAGACGCTGGCCAGGGATCTGCGGTGGCTTAAGAAGCACGGGTATAAGCCAAAGGAGGCGCGTGCATATGATATGTTCCCCTTTACCGAAAATGTCGAGTGCGTGGTCCTGCTGACGAAAGTCGGCTGATTAAGATCATTTACAGATCTTCCGCGAAAAGACATAGCACCGGGAACCGGTAAATGAATATATGAGAAAAAGAAGAAACCTCGCAGCCGTCTTAAGATGACATGCGGGGTTTCTTGCTCATGGTGATATATGTTTCCTATACAGTACGGAAAAGGAGGATTGTACTGTATCGAAGCAGCTGATTTGACTCTAACGATAAATACCTTTCATGATCTGCGCTATTTCCGTCGGATCTTCTGTCTGTCGGATCGCCATCTGGCGTTTTTCGTCGTAAGCAGCTATTTTCCTGACTCTGTCAAGCACTTCCGGAAGATACTCGGAAGGAAACTTTACAGCTCCGTTCTGGTCCATATGGATTACTTCGAAAGGAGCGACATCCATAGAGCACAGAGAGACCGGAACCCCGACAGCCTCGATCGGAAGGTATCCGTGACCGGCTGTCAGACCAGTGAACAGGCATTGCACGCCCAGAGGACGCATCTCTTCGATATCTCTGGCCGGACCGTCCCCGATGACGCCGACGACTCCGACCTGGCGGAAGGCTGTAAGCATATTACCGCCGATGAGTGCATTTTTACGTCGGAGATGACCCGGAGCGTTGAGCTTCATAGCCAGAATTACAGGACCGCTGACCTTGTCGATTGCTTTCAGGATATCGACAAGACCCAGTCTGGTAAAGTTCATTCCGGGGATTCCGTATACACAGGTGACTGCAAAGCCGCAGCGCGGTCCGATAGACGGATAAAGGCAGCGAATGCGTTCGTCCGTGAACCAGTTAACAGAATGAGGCTCGTAAAGACCAAGGCAGTTCTCAGTATCTGCAGGGTAGGTCGCTACAGCGTTGGTCACTGTTGGTGTATCATATTTCTCCAATTCCTGCATAATACTTAATAATTCAGGGTCCGGAGTGTTTCTCATGATTATTTCCTCACTGGTTCACGACATTGATCGGATTTCCGTCGATAAAGGCCTTCACGTTATTTACTGTTATGTCCATGATCCTCTGTCTCGCAGCCTGTGCAGCCCAGGAGATATGCGGAGTGATGATACAGTTCTTAGCTTTCAGCAGCGGATTGTCTCCCATGACAGGCTCTGTGGATACAACATCCAGACCGGCAGCATATACTTTCCCACTGTTCAGCGCATCTGCCAGATCCTGCTCATTGACCAGCCCGCCTCGACTGTTGTTGATAATGATGACCCCGTCTTTCATTTTTGAAATGCTGTCTTTGTTGATTATTCCCTCATTTTCTGCAAAAAGCGGACAATGCAGGAAGATTACGTCCGATTTCGCATAGAGTGTGTCGAGATCAACATATTCTGCAAGTTTCCGCCCCTCGTCTGACGGATGTCTGTCGACTGCGAGAACTTTCATATCCATGGCACCGAGAATTCTTGCAGTTGTTTTACCGATACGGCCGAGACCGATGATACCTGCAGTCTTTCCATAGAGCTCGATCATGGGATAATCCCAGTAACACCAGTCAACATTGTTTTCCCATTTACCTTCTTTGACTGTCTGATCATGATGACCGATATGAGAGCAGATTTCCAACAGCAGGGATACCGCATACTGTCCAACGATCTGAGTTCCGTATGTGGGAACATTAATGACCGGAATATTTTTTTCGGCGGCATATTTGAAGTCTATAACATTGTAGCCTGTCGCAAGTACCGCGATTGCTTTCATGTTCGGGCAGCGGTCGATGGTCCCGGCGCTGATCGGAGTCTTATTGGTGATCACGATGTCTGCGTCGCCTATTTTTTCGGCAATGACCGGAGACTCTTCATAGGAAGTCCTGTCATGAACAGTGAGGTCACCCAGTGCGGCAAGTGCGTCCCAGCTGAGATCGCCCGGATTCTCCGTGTAGCCGTCCAGTACAACTATTTTCATATTTATATCCTTTCTTCGGCAGATCCTGCGTATCCCGACAATTACAATTTGCTTACGATTTCAGCCATTTTGTCACCGTCATCGATCCAGAGCTCCCTGAGTTTCTTGAACTCGTCGCCGAGTGAGAAGTCGCGGACCCCAAGATCGATGTAGTACTGGAGCTGATCCGGTTTCAGCACTTCGCAGCGCGGGCGGATCCCGTGGCTGAGTGCGGTCTCGATCATTTTTCTTTCGGCAGCCTTCCATTCATCCACGATGTCCGCGCTGTTTTTTCCAAGGCTCATGCTGTAGTCCGAGGGTCCGAACTGGACCATGTCGACACCCTCGATTGAGCAGATCTCCTCAAGCTGTGCCATAGAACAATCCTTTTCGATCATGAAGGCCAGTACAATGTCGTCCAGTCTTTCCGCATGTCTGAGCTGCGGCATGTAAGTCTGTGTACCGATAAAGCGTCTGGATGGGCAGCCGAAGCGGCCTTTGGACCAGGGAGTATCTGATTTCATGGCCTCAACGGTCTCGCGGACCTCATCAGCTGTATGATGATCCGCGAAAAGAATAGCCTGAAATCCGGCGGCAACGGCTTTCTGAGCAACATATTTTCTTCCCTGGAAGTCGACTTTCATCATACTTCCCATGTTGTGAAGCTCAGCCGCTCTGCAGATATTTTCAAGATCCAACTGAGTGAAGGGAGCATACTCACCGACGAACTCGATGTAGTCGAAATTGCCGGTGGCACCGATTGCTTCTGTATAAAAAGGCCAGGTGCTCCATACGCGGGTAGATGTACTGCATTTGTTGTCTTTGAGCATCTGTCTGATTTTATTTTCTTTCATAAGTGATGATTTCCTTTCTTTTTAATACATTTCAATAATGATCGATGCAGATGTTGTATGCTTTACTGTGCGGAAACAGCCGGTTTTCTGACTGCCTTAAAGATGGAATAACCTATTGTAAAAACGGTAGCAAGGATGCAGATCGCAGCAATCGGTGAAGAAATGATCGGCAGCCACTGCCCATCTGTCTTCATGAGCGATCGTCTGAGGTACAGTTCGAGCATCGGAGCAAGAATGAATCCGACGACCATCGGTGCCAGCGGGAAACCGTGCTCTTTCAGCAGGTAGCCGATGATACCGAAGATGACCATTATGAAAATGTCAAGTGTGTTGTTGTTTGCACAATATGAGCCTACGAAACAGCATACAATAACGATCGGAAGAAGCAGCATCGAGGGGATGGAAAGCATCTTCGTGAAAATCGGAAGACCGAAGTACTCCATTACGAAGAAGAGCACATTTGCAAGGACAAATGCCGCCAGGATCGCATACACCAGCTCACCCTGTGTCTTGAAGAGAAGCGGACCGGGCGCAATATCGTTCATCTGGAAACCGGCCAGAATGATGGATGTCGCGTTATCGCCGGGGATACCAAGTGTCAGAAGGATGATCATTGCGCCGCCGACAGTCGCGTTGTTGGCAGTTTCGGAAGCAATGATACCGTCTACCTCGCCCTTACCGAAAGTTTCCGGATGCTTAGATGTTTTCTTGGCGTAGGAGTAGGCCATGAGATTGCTGATGTTTCCCCCTAAGCCGGGAAGTACACCGATGAGGAGACCCATGAGAGAGACCGGAATGATCATTTTTATTCTCTTAAAGTAATCTCTGAATGTAAAATTTTTTCCCTCATTCTGATTGGTCCCGCTGAAATCCAGGCTCTTCTGTGATGCCTTATCCCGGGCTGTCGCCATGATCTGCGAAACCGCGAACAGACCGATCAGAACAGGTACCAGAGAAAACCCGTTGGAAAGCTTTGTGATACCGAAAGTATAACGGTAAACGGAACTCAGACCGTCTGTTCCGACACACGCAAGGCATACACCGAGCAGACATGCAATGAGTCCTTTGGTCATATTTTTGCCGGCCAGTGAAGAAACTGTAGTCAGAGCGAAGAGGATGATGCCGAAGTAGTCATAGGAACTCAGTTTAAGCGCGAACTGTGCGATATACGGTCCGACGAATGACAGGACGACCGCACCGAAGATGCCGCCTACGAAGGAAGAGATGATTGCGGCACTGAGAGCTGTTTTGGATTTTCCCTGCTGCGCCATAGGATATCCGTCAAAGCATGTCGCTATAGAGGAAGGAGTGCCGGGAATTCCGAGAAGAACTGCTGAGATGAGACCGCCGGAACTTCCTCCGACATAAACCGATACGAGGAAACAAAGTCCGCTGATCGGGTTCATTCCGAATGTGAAAGGGAGCATGATGGCCAGAGCCGTAAAAGCGGACAGGCCCGGCAGAGCTCCGATGATCAGACCGCCGAAGGTACCTACCAGCATCAGAAGGAGAGTTTCAAGGCTGGCAATTGAAGCAAATCCACCAAGTAATTGCATTTCTTATCTCCTTTCTTATTGGAAGAGTGCTCCGACAGGGAGCTGAATGTGGAAGACATTGTAGAACACGGTATTAAGGAATACCGGAACGGCAATGCATATGATTACTACAAGAACCAGCATTTTTTTGTTCTTTTTGATGTGGTCGGGCATGAGGACCCAGCATTCGAAAAGAAGATAAAGGATAGAAGTGATTGTGAACCCTATGTTCAGGATCAGGAAGTAATAGACGAAAAGTGCTGCCGTTGTAAGAACGAGAGGCAGATTAATTTTTTTATCAGTTCTGCTTTGTTCATTTTCGGTTACTTCAGCCGGATCAGGTTTCTTTCTGATTGCCTGAATGATCTGGAACGCGGAGAGGAAAAGAAGCAGTATGGCCGCCAGCTGCGGGAAGAATCTTGATCCGAGCACATCGGAAGTCGTTTGCTGGATTTGGAATGAATAGATGTAATAGACAACTGCAATAACCGCGATCACAATTCCGGAAATTATATCACCATGTTTTTCTTTCATTGTGTTTCTCCTGCTTTTGATTTGGCTGCCGTACCGGATGCGTCTGTGAGGTCAGCATCAGTACGGCAGCTCCTTATTGGATCAAAATCGTGCAAATGTATTATTCATGCTTTACTGTGCATCAAGGAATGCTTCCTTGTAAGGAAGGAGTGTCTCCTCATACATCTTGTTGCAGTAATCTTTTGCCTCGTCACCGCCCATGAATACAACGTCAAGATAGTTGCTTTCGATACTCTTAATGAATTCAGGATCCTGTGTAACTTTTTCAAGGACATCTGTGAGGGCTGCCACTTTCTCATCCGGAACATTCGGACCGGTTCCTACCCAGAAGAACTTGGAGAAGTCAACATTGGTAAGGCCGAGGTCAGATGCGATCGGAACATCCTGCGGCAGCAGGTCATTCTTCTCTGTTCCGAGAAGTACAAGCGGGATAAATTCGCCTGTGGAGAAGTAATCATTTGCAAGTGAGTAGGAGATATTAATAACATCCGTCTGCAGGCCGAGAAGGGCTGTCATTTTAGCTGCGTTATTACCTACATCGACAAAGCGGAGAGAAGCATCCCACTCTTTATTCATCGCGATACCGCAGATCTGGTTGGAGGCCCCGATCTTTCCGCCGTATTCAATCGTGTTCGGAGAAGCCTTGTCAGCTGCAAGCAGGTCTTCAAGAGTGTTCCAGCCGGACTCCTTGTTAACTGCAAGGACGGTCGTGTTGTCGATGATCGGAACACCGATTGTTTTGAAGGAGTCGATATTGATATCGGATGTTCCCTGGATGTACGGAACAAACATATCTGTTCCGTTAACGATCAGTGTGTTGCCGTCTGCAGGAGCATCGATACATTCCTGCATGCCCATGACAGTCGCTCCGCCGTCTACGTTCTTTACAACGACATTTACACCTGTTATTTTCTGCATCGCTGCGGCAAGTGTCCTTGTATTGCGGTCTGTGTCACCCCCGGCCTTTACCGGGCAGATGATCGTGATGTCTTCTGTGAACTGGCTGCCGGCTGAAGTTTCCTCACCGGTCGCCTCAGAAGAAGTTTCTTTTGCTGCATCAGCGGCTGTTTCTTCCTGTGCGGTCTCTGCTGTTGCTTCTGCAGTTGTGGATTCTGCAGCTGTCCCGCCGCATCCAGCCAGTGTTGCTGCTGCGATAATAGTGCTCATAAGTGCGCTTAATATTTTCTTTTTCATTGGTATCCTCCTGACCGAAAAGTGTAATCATTTTGCATTTTTCGTGCTTCGATTCTATAATACAGAGTGAAATGATTATTTTGCCGGCATTGAAATAATCGATACCTGTATCCCCGTGGAAGCTCTGTTTTTGCTTCCTGTAAGTATATTTTCACACTTCTGTTGTAATTAAGCCAATACATAAACTAGTTCTTGCAATCGAAGAATTCGATTTCTAGAAATTGTTCCTTATACAAGAGAGGCCTTGAAATGGACGTAAAGCATCTTCAATACATTATTACAGTAGCGGATGAGGGGAATATTACGAAGGCTGCCGAAAAACTTTTTATTTCTCAGTCATCATTAAGTTATTATCTGACTACAGTGGAAAAGCAGATCGGAACACCTCTCTTCCTGCGCCAGCGGCATGGCGTGACCATTACACCTGCAGGGGAGAAATATGTGGAAGCGTGCAGAAAAATCGTTGCTATCAAAGATGAACTTTACAAAGAAATCGCCGAGCTCAAGGAAGCGGAACGAATTACGATATGCAGCTCTTCTGTGTGGGGAAGCCGATTTCTTGCGGAGAATCTTCCGTCCTTTGAAAAGCGATACCCGGGTGTGCTTTTTCAGGTATCCCAGGTCGAAAGCATATACATGAAACCGGACATACAGTCTGGCAGGATCGCATTTGCCCTTCTGTCAGTCAGTCCGTATGAGAAAACAGAAAAATCGATGGAACTTCTGCGGAAGGAACCGTTTTACTTTGCGGTCAGATCGTCTCATAAATTCGTGGAGGAACATCCTGAGGAAGAAATAAAACTTCAGGAAATTCTGGAAAATTTTGCGAATTCGAATTTCCTGATTTCAAGAAAGCAGAGTGCCAACTATATTACGATCAGACATGTTTTCGAGGAACATGAGTTCCGACCGGCATCCTTCACGGAGGTGAACGGACTTTATCTGACGGCGGATATGGTTGCAAACGGAACAGGTGTTGCCTTCATGCCGGCTTCCGGTGTGATTAGTCATCCGGGTCTTAAATTTTATAGGGTGACGCCCAGGATCTATCGCTATAATATGCTCTTCAGCAAGCCGATTCATAATCAGAGTGAGATTGAAAGGGCATTTCATCGATTCATTATTAATAGTTTTAGGGATAAAAAATAAGAGATGTTTTACAAATGTCTCTTTTCATTTTTTTCTTGTCTGCGATGTGTTATTATAGTAAAGACAGGTGATGGTCATATGTAAACATTGTGGTTTGAGGCAGGAATATGAGTGGTGAAAAACGCAGAGAAAAGCTTGTTCAGATGCTCAGCAGCAGTGACTCTCCGGTGGCCGGAAGAGTCCTGTCGGAAAAATTAAAGGTCAGCCGACAGGTAATTGTTCAGGATATAGCGCTGCTTCGGGCCAATGGTATGCAGATCTTTTCCACCAGCAGAGGATATTATCTGCAGTCTACTGAGTCCCTGAGCAGAGTCTTCAAAGTGAGGCACACGGAAGACGAAGTTCAGGAAGAGCTTAATTTAATTGTGGATCTGGGCGGGAGAGTTGAAGATGTGTTCGTCTATCATAAAGTGTATAACGTGGTCCGCGCCGAGCTTCATCTGAAATCCCGGTGGGAGGTGCAGAAATATCTTGAGGAGATCAAAAGCGGTGAGTCAAGCCTTCTCATGAAGGTGACCAGCGGATATCACTACCATACGGTCACCGCGGACTCAAAGGAAACGTTGGATCTTATCCAGGAGAAGCTGGCTGAGAGGGGATTTCTTGCACCGCTCAGAGACTATGAACCGGTGAATTTCTGGGTGGAAAATTGAATGATAGGCTCTCAGGAAACAAAAATCGGAAGCTCAGGATCGATAAGGGATAGTAAGACCCCTGCATGGAAGAAAGTTTTCACACTTCAGCCATGCAGGGGCTCTTTTATTACTTTGAAGGGGACCCGACCATATGATAGACCCTCGTCTCGTATGGTCTTAAAATGCGGGGAGACCCGTTTTCCGCATAGTTGCACAGGACCTGTTCTCTGCGGACTTTGCGCCACCTCCGAGGGATGGGCAGAAAGACGTTCTTTTTCGCAAAGGAGCAGACGATCAGGTATCTGTCGCCGTTCAGAGAGCGCTCGTAGACATAGAGTTTCGAATGCAGTCTGAAATATTCACGATAATCTCCATAGATCAGGGTCTCAGTCTCCCTGCGAAGAGCAAGGCACCTGCGGTAGAAGTTCAGAATGCTGTTCTCGTCTGCCTCTTCGGCAGCGACGTTTATCCTGCGATAATTCGGATTGACATAGAACCATGGGACAGCCTGCGAAAAGCCGGCATTGGCCGTCCGATCCCACTGTACGGGAGTGCGGGAAGAGTCCCGGCTCGATACATGGATCCTGCGAAGGCGCAGTTCCTTCGATTCCCTCTTATGGAATGTGTAATAAGCGTTCTTGGAAGCTATATCCTCGTACTGCTCAATTGAGGGAAGATGAATATTGGTCATGCCTATTTCCTGACCCTGATAGATGAACGGGCAGCCCTGCTGGAACAGATAGGACGCCGCAAGAGACGTACCGGACTCCCTCCAGAATTTCAGGCTTCCGTACCGGCTGATCACTCTTGGATGATCGTGGTTCTCGAGGTACAGCGCGTTCCATGCCTTGCCCT
>DMAZ01000175.1:0-1568 GCA_003446335.1 Lachnospiraceae bacterium
CTGTCATTTCTTCCGTACCGGCCGGCCCGTGATAGAGGAAATATGCCCCTTTCGGACTCTGATGAACGGTGAACATGCCCGCAAAAGACCCGATGATCCTGCCAAGCTGCGCGGTGTCGAATGTCGGGTCGGGCCGGACCGTAAGCCTGACTTCCCTGGATCTCTGCTTGATCTCCTCGATCGAGGCCGCGTGGGCGATTGCTTTCAGTTCCGCGATGCGCAGCAGATTGCGGACTGTTTTCGGCAGTTCTCCGAATCGGTCCATGAGTTCATCGGAGATGTCTTCATAATCTTTCTCATTCTCAATAGCTGCGATCTTCTTGTAGAAATCCAGTTTCTGGAACTCGTCCGATATATAAGTATCCGGAATGTAAGCATCGACATTGATATCGACGACCGTCTCGTAGGACTCCTCCGGGATCTCCCCTTTTTCTGCCTTGACAGCCAGCGCGAGCATCTTGCAGTAAAGATCATATCCGACCAAGTCCATGTGTCCGGACTGCTCCCTGCCCAGGAGATCTCCCGCACCTCTGATCTCCAGATCACGCATGGCGATCTTAAATCCGGAACCGAGCTCCGTGAACTCGCGGATCGCCGCAAGTCTTTTCTCGGCGACCTCCTTCAGTTGCTTGTCCTTTCGGTACATGAGGAACGCGTAGGCGGTCCTGTTGGATCGGCCGACTCTTCCTCTCAGCTGATACAGCTGGGAAAGGCCCATGCGGTCCGCGTCATGAATGATGATCGTGTTCGCATTTGAAATGTCGAGGCCTGTCTCGATGATCGTTGTCGTCACGAGGACATCGATCTCTCCGTTGATAAAGTCGTACATGATATCTTCAAGCTGGCGCTTGTTCATCTGGCCGTCGGCAAATGCAACATTGGCCTCCGGTACCAGATTCTGGATGCGCAGTGTCATGTCGGCGATATCACGGACCCGGTTGTAGACATAATAGACCTGACCTCCCCGGGCAAGCTCTCTGCAGATCGCTTCACGCACCATCTCCTGATTATACTCCATGACGTACGTCTGAATCGGAACACGGTCCTGGGGCGGCTCCTCGAGGACCGTCATGTCGCGGATCCCGACCAGGCTCATGTGCAGCGTCCGGGGGATCGGCGTAGCCGTCAGCGTCAGCGCGTCCACATTTTTGCGCAGGTTCTTGATCTTCTCCTTGTGGGTCACACCGAACCGCTGCTCCTCATCGATAATGAGAAGGCCGAGATCCTTGAACGCGACATCCTTTGAGAGAAGTCTGTGCGTTCCGATCACGATATCAACAAGACCTTTCTTCAGGTCGCTGATCGTCTTTTTGATCTGGGCAGATGAGACGAACCGGCAGAGCAGCGCGATGTTGACCGGGAACTCCTTCATCCGCTGAACGAACGTATTGTAGTGCTGCTGCGCGAGGATCGTCGTCGGTACAAGATAAGCGACCTGCTTGCCGTCCTGAACGGCCTTAAAGGCTGCCCGAAGTGCAATTTCCGTCTTGCCGTAACCGACATCCCCGCATATGAGACGGTCCATGATCTTATGGCTCTGCATATCCCGCTTCGTGTCTTCGATCGCG
>DMAZ01000175.1:1700-6205 GCA_003446335.1 Lachnospiraceae bacterium
GTGTCCTCGCCGAAGGCAAATCCCTGCGAATTTTCCCGGACCGCATAGAGGGCGATCAGGTCCTTCGCGATACTGCGGACAGAACTCTTCACCTTCGCCCTTGTCTTCTCCCACTCCTGTCCGCTTAGACGGTTCAGCTTCGGTGTACTGTTTTCCCCTCCGCCCGTATATTTCTGCAGGACGTCCAGCTGGGTCGCCAGAACGTAGAGATTTCCGTCTTTATACTCCAGCTTGATATAATCTTTCAGGACATCGTCCACCTTGACCTGTTCAATGCCGCGATAGATCGCCACACCTCTGTTCTCATGTACGACCGGATCTCCGACGTGAAGCTCGTTAAAGCTTGCGATCTTCTCGCCGCTGTACCGGGTGCGCTTTTTTCTCTTCTTCGGCTTCGTACCGAGAATATCTGTCTCCGTGATGACGGCCAGCCTGATCAGCGGGTACTCAAATCCGCGGCTCGCCCGTCCGTAGACGACCGCGACCTGACCGGACGCAAGTTCCAGTTTCTCGTCCTCTGTGTAAAATGCCGGCACCTCCTGACGGTCCAGATCCTGAGCCAGACGTCTGGCTCTGGTGTGGGAGGCTGACATGACAATGACGCGGTATCCGCGTTTTCTGTACTTTTTTATATCACCCACAAGGAATTCGAAGCTGCCGTTATAGGAGCTTACTGCCTGCACGGTCTGGCCGAACGCAGCCGTTATGTTCCAGTCGCCTTTTCGCATATCCAGCGCCGACAGAGCGACACATCTGCTGCGGTTGAAATCTGAAACGATCCGATCCACACCGAGGATCTCCGGGATCTTCTCGTCTTTACGGTAATCCCCCTGCTCGATGCGCATCTTCACGCTCTCACGAAATTCGTTCTCCACCGCACCGGCCGCTTCCAGAATGTGCGTCGGTTCATCAAGGAAGATCACGCACTCATCCGCTATATTTCCGTCTTTCCCTGTCGGGAACCATCCGGAAAGCCCTGCTTTTCTTCCTATATTATCAGCTGCCGGATAAATCATGACCTTCTGCAGATTTTCGATCGATCTCTGCGATTCCGGATCGAAAGACCGCATGGAGTCGATTTCATCTCCGAAAAGCTCTATTCTGAAGGGCCGTTCCTCCGTGAGGGACCAGATGTCAATGATGGAACCTCTCACCGCGAACTGTCCCGGAAGGGAAACTTCCGGACATCGCTCATACCCCGATCGCACCAGAGACTCCCGGATCCAGTCCAGATCGACCTCCTCGTCCATCTCGAACACAAGTCTCGCATCCGTAAGATCCTCCCGCACGCTCACCATGTCCATCATGGCCGCGACAGGCACCACGACCGTCACCCGCTCATCTTCGATCAGGGCGCGGAAGACCCGCATTCTCTGAATATCCAGGAGATTGCTTGTTATATCCGCCTGATAAAAGAGAAGATCCTTGGCCGGATAAAAAAGGGCGCCGGGTTCATAAAAAAGGAGATCTTCATACAGAGCTTTCGCCGCCAGATCGTTCTCTGTGACGACCAGCGTTATTTTCGCATCATAAGAGAGCCCATAGATCATATGGGCTTTCTGGCCGCGGGCACAGCCTGCGAGAGATATGATACCGGGTCCTTTGCGGATCCGTGACCGTATTTCATCATATTCAGCCAGCTCGGTGAGCGGCTTAAGGAACATTTGCATGAATCACCTCTTGTTTTCGTGACGAATGAATTGGACACCCATTATATCAAAAGAATCGGGAAAAGAGAATGTTTGATTTCATGTTTCGGGGCCATGACTTGAAATGGGAGGGCAGGGATGCTATATTTTTCTAATAAAACTTCCGCATGGTCTTTTTGAAAGGTCTTATCTTTTTGATGGCGGCCGGACCTTAAGATTCTGTGGAAAGTTCGATCTGACAACTTATATCCTATATGAAAGCGAGTCCCATGCTGTCTGTAGTTATCCCTGCCCACAACGAAGAAATAATGCTTCCCCGCACCGCGGATGCCATCTCGGATCTCCTGGAAAAAAACGGCATCGACTACGAAATCCTCTTTGTCGATGACGGATCCAAAGACAGGACCTGGGAAACGATAGCCGTGGCCCATGAGAAAGACTCCCGTGTCAGGGGCATCTCCTTCTCAAGGAATTTCGGAAAGGAAGCCGCTGTATTTGCCGGACTCACCGAGTGCGAAGGAGACTGTGCCGTAGTCATGGACTGTGATATGCAGCACCCGCCGGAAAAAGTCCTGGAGATGTACAGGCTCTGGGAACAGGGGTACGAGATCGTGGAAGGGGTAAAATCGAACAGAGGACGGGAACATGCGGCGCGCGGATTCGCCGCGAAATGTTTCTACCGGCTGATCAGCAACGCGACCGGGATCGATATGTCAGGGGCCTCCGACTTCAAGCTGCTGGATCGGAAAGCCATACTCGCTCTCATCAACATGACGGAAAAGGACGCCTTTTTCAGAGCCCTCTCCTCCTGGATCGGCTTCAAATCGACGCAGATCTCCTATGATGTCCGGGAACGGGAGGCAGGAGAATCCTCCTGGTCAACGGGAGGCCTCGTAAAATACGCGATTACCAACATTACTGCCTATACATCGGTGCCTCTTCAGATCGTCACGATCCTGGGGATCGTGATGCTGGTGCTCGGCGTCGTGATCAGTATTCAATCCCTGTATAAGTGGTACACCGGCTCCGCGCTGGAAGGCTTTACCACCGTCATAATCCTTCAGTGCTTTTCAAGCAGCTTCATCATGATCAGCCTGGGGATCATCGGATACTATATTTCAAAAATTTACGAGGGGATACAGAACCGCCCCCGCTATATTATCTCTGAGAAAATACGTTGATTAATGATGCATTTCATACAAAGGGCTGCCGCATGAAGATCGTCTCTTCATGCGGCAGCCTGTCTTTTCGGAGATGTCATTTTTATTCACTTCTCCCCGGAAGCCTGTCGCAGCATCTCCATATATTCCGATTTCACCTCAGGAGGCCCCTCAATCTGTATCCCTCCGGCAAATTGAAATACCCATCCATAGAACGTCCGGCTGGTGTCGACGGCAAAGGTCGCCTTAAAATGCGCATCTCCGTCCAGCTCCGTTTCTATTTCCTCTCCGTAGCGGTCGATCACATATTTCATCAGCCGGTTCTCGCATCTGATCGTGACGACCCGAAAAGGTCCGGCATACATCTTTATCATCTTTCGGCTGTACTCGGCAGGATTGAACCCCTCGTCAGCTCTGGCCTCCTCATCGCTGATCACCGGCACTGTCATGCGGTCGATCCTGAAGGAAATAATGTCCTGATGTTTTTCGGAGTAGGCCGCCATATAATAGCGGTCATCATTCCATATGAGCGCGTAAGGACTGGCCACATAGGTCTCCCCATCGTGTGCCAGTACTTTCTCCTTGGTCGGAAGATAGTCAATGTACTGAAAATATATTTTCTTTTTCTCATCGATCGCCCGGCTGACAGCGTCGATCACAAGAAGGCTCCTGCCCTCTGCCACCTTCAATCGGTCTGCAGTGAACATCTTGGCTGTGATCGGCTTCTGCTGAGACCGGCTTGTAAGTCTTGCTAGCTTTGAGATGAGCTCCTCACTCTTCCCCGCACTGATGAATCGGGAGGAAGAGACCGCATCCACAAGTATTCTGATCTCCGGATTCTCGAAGATCCGATCTCCGATATAGTAAGAGTTAAATCTTCCGGTCTTCACCTTCAGGATTTCATAACCGGACTCATTAACAGACCGGATATCATCTTTCAGCGTTTTGCGGTTCACACAAAATCCCCGCCCATTCAAAAGCTCAAGAAGTTCGGGCGTAGAGACAGGATGTTCCTCATCGGAGTATTCCATGAGATAACGCAGCAGAAAGAGCACTCGCAATTTAACGTCGGCCATCGGATCCCCCTCTATCTGAAAAAGCACACGATCAGTACATTAAGAACACCTCCGTGTTCTTTGACCCTGCTTAATTCATGAGTATATATTTTATCGGATCCCTTTTCAATCTTTAAATTGTCTCTGAACTTTGACCGGTAAATATTTACCCATGAACCGGCTCATATCTTATCGGGCATGAGATTTTGCGACTTCTGTGGCCATCTCAAGGATTTCCAGGACCCGGATGACTTCCTCATCCTTTACGATCTTCTCCGCACCGTTTTCAATCGCGTCGATCAGATTATCATAAATACGCTCATAGTGCGCGCAGTCCACCGGAACATCCTCCGTCACATTGTTGCCTTCGGAATCCTTGTAGACAAGCTTTCCCCACCTCTCTGCGGGCGCCGGCTCCTGACTTATAACATGGCGGCCGACTACTTTCTTCCTGCCGGAGTTATGAATGACCGGAGGAAGAGTCATGCTGCCATTTGTCCCGTGCAGTGTGAATCTCGGGTAATCAATCAGGACACACATGGATGTGGAGATCGTGACCTTACTGTTCCCGTAATAAAAATCAATATCAAAATAATCGTCGCCGACACCCGGATGTGCAATGCTTCGCACATCGCAGCTGA
>DMAZ01000261.1 GCA_003446335.1 Lachnospiraceae bacterium
GAGATGCATGTCGGAAAGAACATGCTGAATTATGACTCTCTTCTCACCCTGACACATTTTAAAGGGCATACCATGGGCGGATTCGGCGGATCCAACAAGAATATCGGAATCGGCTGCGCAGACGGAAGGATCGGAAAGAAGGAGATCCACTCGACGCCGGGCCAGCCGAATATGTGGGATATTGCGGAAGAAGAGCTCATGGAACGTATTTCCGAATCTACGAAGGCGACGATCGATTTCTTTAAGGATCATGTATCCTTTATCAATGTCATGAGAAATATGTCCGTCTCCTGTGATTGTGAAGGAACTGCGGCAGAGCCGGTCGTAACACCGGATGTAGGGATCCTTGCATCCTATGACATTCTCGCGGTCGATAATGCATGCGTCGATCTTCTTTACAATCTGCCGGATGGCGGCGGAAAGGCAATGATCGAACGCATTGAGACAAGGCATGGTCTGAGACAGCTCTCTTACATGAAGGAAATCGGAATGGGCAATGACAGATATGTGCTCATTGATATCGACAACGGAGACAGGGAGATTACTGCTAAGGAAGCTGTGAAGGACATAGCGCCGGAGTGGACGCCGGATCGGTTCAATGTTTTTTATGGACGCAATAAAATCAAATAAGGCAATGTATTACCTGATTTCTGATAATCTTGAGAAGGTTACTCTCGCAGAATGTATGAAGGGAATCAAACCGTATGTTGTGATAATGGATTCCTCAGAGTGGCAGAGAGAGAAGGACATCTTTCATATGGGAATCGATTTAGACATAGAATACGATCGAATCCATACAACAAAAGCCGAGGTCAACTATGATTCGCTGACGGGAGGTTTCACGATACCTGACAAGCGTAATATAGCGGAAATGAATCATGAGTTTACATTTGCTCTGGATGAGAAAGGCATCGTTTTTATCGACGATGACGGTCTGGCCGGGCAGATCGTAGAAGAACTGCAGATGACACGGAAGTGGAAGATCCCGAGCCTTGAGCGCTTTCTCTATGACTTTCTCAATAAAATCGTATTCGGCGATCTTGCTTATCTGAGTGAGGTGGAAGACAGACTGGCGGCAATTGAGGATGACATTCTCGAAGGAAAAGCCACCAATATGTCCCTGACTTATATTGTTGAGATCAGACGGGAACTTCTGCGCCTGAGGACTCATTACGAACAGCTCATAGATCTCGGACAGGAACTGAGTGAAAATGAGAACAACTTTTTCGCTGAACATAATCTGCGCTATTTTGACATGTTCTCGGCAAGGGTCATGCGGCTTCAGGATATCGTGACCTATCTGCGGGATTACTGTGTCCAGATCCGGGATCTGTACGCGAACCAGCTGGCGGTCCGGCAGAATAATACCATGACGGTCCTTACAGTCGTGACGACGATTTTCATGCCGCTGACATTGATCGTAGGCTGGTACGGAATGAACTTTCGATATATGCCGGAGCTGGATTCTCCGCTCGCTTATCCGATCGTCATCATTGTATGCATAGCAATCGTAATACTGAGTTTTGTATATTTTCGGAAAAAGAACTGGTTATAAATGAAGCAGCATGCACGCTATCATGTATTTCATGCGGTCATCCGCAGACTCAAGATCTGTACCCAGCAGTTTTTTTATGTTGCCGAGCTTGTAGATCACCGTGTTCCTGTGCATGAACATCTTTTTCGAGACTGCCTGTATACTTCCGTTGTTCAACAGATACTGCTCCAGAATTTCAACATAATTCGCATGGTGCTTTCTGTCATACTGTATGAGAGGCATGAGAAGCCCCTCACCCATTTCTTCCAGCAGCTGATCGTCCGGTACGAGCGCAAGGATCCTGTACAATCCCATATTGTCGAACCACACAATTCTCTGATTTATCTGGTGAGATGCCCTGAGAGCAGCCTTCGCTCTGTGATAACACAGGTGGAGGCTGCTGAGATCTTTCATAAGGCTGCTGCCTCCTGCATATAAAGTGCGGTCTTTCATACGCATCTCTGCCCTGTGAATAAAACCTTCAATGAGGTGATGCAGGTCTTCTTCGGGGATGGCATTTGCCACAACGACAAAACAGGAATCATAGTAAAAAAAGCAGGCATTGTGCGTGAGGCTCTCAAGATAGAGCTGGAGCTGGAAACTGATCCTGCGGCGTTCTACCGTGTCCATACTGTCCAGATCATCCATCGTGATCAGAATGACCTGAAAAGTACCGTCAACATCAAAGTAGGGGAGCAGTTCGTTCTTGAACTGCGGCGTCAGGGCGGGGGTCTCAATTGCGCCGATAAGGGCCTTTGAGATCTGCTCATCAGACATACCCTGCAGCAGGATCCGCATATCAAGGTCTTTGATCATTTCAAAGAGTTCCGTGCTCCAGGGGACTGTCAGGAGAGGGAAACTATTTTCATTGCAGAAACGGATCATGCTGTCCGGGATTTCCGTGATATACATACCGGTGTTGATTATAAGGCCGGAGGCACCGAGCTTTATGAGGGATGCGGCCAGTTCAAGCTGTGCAACCTCGTCCTGAAAACCGAATCCGGTCGTGATGGCCAGATCCTTTCCTTTAAAGTTGTTCAGTATTTTTACATCTTCGATGAGAAGGATCCAGCTGATGGAGTTCGACCATCCGTTTTCGCCGGCCATAAGCTCCATACCATATCTCGTTTTGGAAACGGTGAGCATGTCTTCGATTGTGAACCCCATTGATCATCCTCCCTGTGAAAGCAATTGAGATTGATGCAGCAATACAGATATGGTAACACAGTTACGGAGAAAATCCAATCTTCCGCCAACGTAAAATATGTACCGGGAGCACATATCAATCCCTTCATTTTCAGCTTTTGAGCCTATAGAAATTCTCTTTATTTGAGGTATCATATAGTTAAAGGATACGGAAAATGAAAAGGGAAGAACATAAAATGAAAGGGAGGTGTTCGATATGGTATCGTTTCCGATTGATTATACTTGCAACTATCACAACGAAGACCTTACTCCGGAATGGATGAAGGGCGAGAGAATTGGCTACTGCGATCAGCCGGATGCCGGAGAGAACGGTGTGCTGAGAGGTATCAGAGAGTTTTTCAGCAAATTATTCTGATGATTTAGAGCGGATGTGAGGAAAATAAGTTCTCACATCCTTTTTTGTTCCATAACGCGGCATTTTCTGTAACAGGATCGTTTTGTGGGGGAGGCGGTTCTTTGTTTAAAAAACAGGTTGACAAACCTGACGACTTAAATTAGAATCTTTCATTAGATGTGACAAAACATGATTGCTACATAAAATGCTATGAAGGCACTATGCAATTTGCCAACCACTACAGAGAGCCGACGGGAGGTGCGAGTCGGAGTGAGTACAATGCGCAGTCTCATGCCGGAGCAGGTTTCCTGAAGGCGAACGCTGTGTAGGGAAATCCGGAAGGTCCCGTTATCAAGGCCAGGTACTTAGTAGAGTACTGCAGAGCGGTCGCTGTAAGCGGCAATCTGGGTGGTACCGCGATTAATTGATTAGTCGTCCCAGAGGTTCATCAAAATTTATGAGCCTCTGGGATTTTTTGTATCTATAGAAAGGAAAAGAAAAACATGAGAACACTGAAATTCATCGACATGACCCTTAGACAGGCTGCAAATGCCCGCGGCAGAGACCTTTCCTTCAAGGAAAAACTTGAGGTCGCAAGGAGTCTCGACCGACTGAAAGCGGATACGATCGAGCTTGCACCGATTTCGGACAGTAAGGCGGATCAGCTTGCCAACCGGACGATTGCCTCCATGGTGGTGACGAGAATCTCTGCGGCAGTCGATATTTCAGTCGGAAATATCGAGCAGACATGGGAGAGCGTGAAGACGGCGAAGAAGCCTAAATTAAATATTATCGCTCCGGTCTCGACCGTTCAGATGGAATACATGTGCCATAAGAAAGCCGGTGCTATGCTTGACCTCATCACGGAATCCGTAAAGAAAGCCCGTTTCTACACGGAATTTGTCGAGTTCTCCGCTGAGGACGCTACCCGTGCGGAACCGGAATTTCTGTATAAGGCTTTGAAAGCCGCTATCGAGGCAGGTGCTTATAAGATCACAGTCTGTGATACTGCGGGTATCATGATGCCGGATGAATTCGGTGCGTTTGTCAGAGGTATTATGGAAAATGTTCCCGGACTTGCGGATATTGAGCTTTACGTTGAGATCAGGGATACCATTAATATGGCTCTTGCATGCGCAGCACAGGCAGTGCGTGAGGGCGCGGTAGGTGTCAAATGCACGGCTGTCCCGAACGGATATCCTACCATGGAGGAACTTGCCAGATTCGTGGAAGTCAAGGGCAACGATCTTGACGTCACGACACAGGTCCGTGTGACAGAACTCCACCGCTCAGTCGGACAGCTGAGAAAGATCCTCGATCCTCAGGAAGATGAGCAGTCCCGCTTCAGCAATCTCGGTCTTGAGGATATTGCAAATGTCTGCCTGGACCGCAACGATGACATCAGTGAAGTGACGAAGGTCGTTCGCCAGATGGGCTATGATCTCAGCGAAGAGGATAATGCCCGCGTGTTCGAGTCCTTCAAGCGCGTAGCCGATAAAAAGACTTATGTCGGGACCAAGGAGCTGGATGCGATCATTGCAAGTACCGCCATGCAGGTCCCATCTACCTATACGTTGAAAAATTATGTCATCAACAGCGGCAATGTCATTACGGCAACGGCCAATATCCTTCTTGTGAAAGAGGGGGAGGAAATCAGAGGCGTCGGTATCGGTGACGGACCGATCGATGCATCTTTCCAGGCTATTGAGCAGATCATAGGACATCATTACGAACTGGATGACTTCCAGATCCAGACGGTGACCGAAGGACGGGATGCCATGGGAAGCGCTCTTGTCAAGCTTCGTGCCGGCGGCCGGGTCTATTCCGGTAACGGTATTTCGACAGATATTATCGGCGCTTCGATCAGGGCCTATATCAGTGCTTTAAATAAGATCGTCTATGAGGATGCTTAAGGAGGGGTTACATTTTGAAACTGTCATTTTCAATACAGAACTGGAACAATATGAGCTGGGATGAATACTGCAATGTAGCTGTTTACACACGGATGCAGGGCATCGAGCTTTATGATATACACGGACCTGTTTTTCGCGGGAAGGGGAGTCCGGCCAACCCGGAGCGCGCAGCCTCCGTAAGGCGCCATCTGATCGCGGATCATCTGCAGCTCCCGTGTATCAACACCGTAAATGATTTTACGGCTCCGGAGTTCATCGGGGAATTCAGGGAATGTCTCACCGTTGCTGTCAATCTCGGCATAAGCTGCATCGGTATACACACAGCGGAAGCGGATGCGGAAAAGTGCATGGAACCGCTCGGAGTGCTGCTCGAGCTGGTCGGGGAGAAGCCGGTGACGGTACTGGTGGAGACAGCGGACGCCTATGCGGATACAAGCCGCCTGAGGGATCTTCTTAATCGTTTCTCCGACGATCGGCTCGCCGCTCTCTGGGATATGCATACGACGGTATTTACGGCCGGAGAGAGTGCGGAGAAGACCATCACGAATCTGGGCGCGTATGTGAAACATGTGCATATTCATGATTGCCGGAGAGAAGACGGAAAAATCATTCCCGAACTCATCGGAGAGGGTGAGCTTCCGCTGCAGGAACTGATGGATGCCCTTCGTTCAGTTAACTATGACGGATACGTTTCCCTGGAGTGGGATCCGAACTGGATGGAAGGTCTTGAGGACATTGAGATCATCCTGACACATTTTGAGAACGGGATGAGACCGTTTGAAAATACCAAGCGCGGTAAGCGGCACCTCTACTGGAGCAACCGCCATGTCGGTCGGTATGTCTGGAAGAAAGGGACACTGATCGATAAAACGTTTCCGCAGGTGTTGGATACAATGGTCGAAGAATTCCCGGATCAGACGGCGATCCGCTATACGACCCTGGACTATACGAGGACGTACAGTCAGTTCCGTGACGATGTCGATGAATTTGCCCGTACACTGGTCTCCCTCGGCGTGAAGGCAGGATCCAAGGTCACGATCTGGGCGACAAATGTTCCCCAGTGGTTCCTGACATTCTGGGCGACTACGAAGATCGGTGCAGTCCTTGTTACGATGAATACCGCTTACAAGATCCATGAGGCGGAGTATCTGCTCCGCCAGTCGGATACCCATACGCTGGTCATGATAAGCGGTTACAGGGATTCCGATTATAACGCGATCATAAACGAGCTCTGTCCGGAGCTCAGGGACAACAAGCCCGGACAGCCGCTGCACGCGAGGAGACTTCCTTTCCTTCGCAATGTCATAACTGTCGGTTTCCGCATGCCGGGTGCTCTGACCTGGGAAGAATCGCTCGAGTATGCTTCCCGTACACCGATCGAGGAAATCAACCGTATGGCAGCGGCCGT
>DMAZ01000239.1 GCA_003446335.1 Lachnospiraceae bacterium
GGAGTGAAGCCGCAGCCGGTGGCTGTATTGACGACCATAACGACTTTTCCTTCAAAGTCGCTCATGTTGACAACTGCTCCTTTTGGAGCCGGTACTGAATAATCATAAAATCCCATTTGTATTCTCCTTTACTATTTATATTTATAATTCATCTGGTATTTGAAAAACAGTGTTATCTTTGCTAAAATCATATTTTGTAAAACTAAAAATGTCAAGTACTTTTAATAAATTAATGTAAAAAAGACAAAAATAAAAGTTTTATTTCAGGGGTTCTTTTTGAGAGGCTATAGTGTATAATTTAGCTAGACAAAGTTGAACCCATTTACAACGGAGGTTGAATTATGGAAAAATATGTATGCGATGTATGCGGTTATGAGTATGATCCGGAAGTTGGCGATCCCGATAACGGTATTGCTCCCGGAACTGCATGGGAAGATGTACCGGAAGATTGGGTATGTCCGCTCTGTGGAGTAGGAAAAGACGAGTTCAGTCAGGTCTGATCCTTAAAATGGAACAAAACAGAAGGCTGAAGGTATGTCCTGCCAACGGGTGGAATCATCCGGTATGTACATACATTCAGCCTTCTTGTGTTTTCAAGAGTAAGGAGACAGTTATTATGAAAAAATGGATTGCCGTAATATGTATATGTGCAGTTCTGATGTCGCTTGCCGGCTGCGCGGCGTCAGATAACAGTAAAAAACCTCAGGGGACAGGCCCTGCCGCAACTGCGGATGAAGGAGAGCCGGCGATTTCGGATAGTTCAGCAACGGAGTCTTCTGAAGGAGAAACAGATGACGTACAGATGGAATCTACGGTGGTAGATGAAACGCTGACGGGGATGATGAAACCACTTGATGCCATTATGCTTACAGAGCTTGTGAATAAGAACAGCTACCAGCCGGATGATCCGACTGTTTACTGGAATACAGTCTATTATTATCTCTGCCTTTACGGACCGATGGCAAAAGGAACATCTTATGACAGTAAGAAAGCTTATCTAATCGCCGGGGCTGATGTCGTAAGGGAGACAGGAAGGATCCTGTTCGGGGAGACGGTGCGGGAGCCCGAAATCCCCAAAGACTTTAAGATCATTTCCCTTCATGATAACGGCAAGTATTATGTGAAGAATAATCCGAGACCGGAGAGTTATCCTGTTTTTTCCAGTGCTGTGAAAAATAGTGACGGCAGTTATGAAGTCATAGCTCAGCTTGCGGACGTGCATGGAAAAATCCTGGTCAATCACAGCTTTCATCTCACGCCGAAGAATGCTGTCAATGATCTGCTCGGGCAGAAGTATTATTATTCTGTCAGTACGGCCGGGGTCGGATAAATAATTGATGATCAGGAGCTTATGGTATATGGAATTCCCGTCCATTTTCTGCATGCAGGTTGCATTTGCAGAAGGTATTCGTTATAGTTTGTATATAACAGCAAATTAAGACCGGATAACAGAGTGAATGCTCATAAGGGGGGATTTGCATGCTCATAGAAATTGATTTTAACAGCGGAGAGGCGATTTATCAGCAACTATGTAATCAGATCATTCGTGAAATAGCCACTGCTCATCTTCAGGAAGGGGACAGCCTTCCGTCTGTCCGGACAATGGCTGAAGAACTGGGCGTAAATATGCATACCGTGAATAAGGCATATACGGTCTTGAAGAATGAAGGATTTCTTGTCGTGGACAGGAGACGAGGTGCAGTCGTCCTGATCGACAAGGAGAAAATGAGGGCATTGCAGGAGCTCAAGGATGATCTCACAATTGCTCTTGCCAGAGCCAGCTGCAAGAAAATAACCATCGACGAGGTACATGCTCTGATTGATGAGATTTGTGAGGAATATAAATAAATGAAACAGGGATTTACCGAAGAGGCTTTAATGGCTATAGGACAATCCGAGAAAGCGGCACGATACTGCAGGCAGAATTATGTAGGAACAGAGCATTTGCTTGCAGGCCTTTTGAAAACTGTCCAGGGTACCGCCTCCATAGTGCTCAGTGATGCGGGCATTATGCCGGAAAAACTGATGAAATTGATTGATCGTCTGATTGCGCCCCAGGGTACAGTGGCGGTCATCGATAACCAGAAATTTTCGCCCCGCGCGCAGGCAATTCTGGACGAGTCATTAAAAATAGCAGGGGAGTTCAATTCGGAAGAGGCGGGAACAGAACATATTCTTCTCGCCATCCTGAGAGACTCGGATTGTGTGGCAGCCCGTCTTCTGCATACTATGGGAGCAGATTTGCGAAAACTATACGCAGATACACTGGTCGCTATGGGGAGCGACGAAAAAATTATAGAACAGGATATTTTCAGCGGGAAATCGCTCGACGGAGCAGCCGGAAGCACACCGACTCTTGACGCTTACAGCCGGGATCTGACCAAAATCGCATCTGAGAACGGTCTGGATCCGATCATAGGCAGAGAGGTGGAAATTACCAGGGTGATTCAGATCCTCAGCAGGAGAACAAAAAATAATCCTTGTCTGATCGGGGAACCCGGAGTCGGAAAAACAGCTGTCGTTGAAGGTCTTGCTCAGAGGATCGCACTCGGAATTGTTCCGGAGTCTGTTCGTAATTTAAGAGTTGTCATGCTTGATCTGTCAGGAATGGTAGCAGGGACAAAGTACCGGGGTGAATTTGAAGAGAGAATAAAAAAGGTCGTCGAAGAGGTGACGCAGAGCAGAAATATTCTGCTTTTTGTTGATGAACTGCATACGATCATCGGCGCAGGCGGTGCCGAAGGCGCGCTAGATGCATCCAATATCCTGAAGCCTTCTCTCAGCCGGGGGGAGATTCAGATGATTGGCGCGACGACATTGGATGAATATAGAAAACATATAGAAAAAGATGCTGCTCTTGAGAGAAGGTTTCAACCGGTCATGATCGAGGAACCATCAAAACAGGAGACAATAGAAATCCTGGAAGGCCTCAGACCTTACTATGAGAAGCACCATAAAGTCAGTATTGCCGATGAAGCGCTGAAGGCTGCAGTCGACTTTTCGGAGAGATATATAAATGACCGGCGTCTTCCGGATAAGGCGATCGACCTTGTAGATGAGGCCTGCGCGAGAGCGAGGCTGGGAAATCTTGGAAATCTGAAAAAGATGATGGCCGATGAGCAGAAACTTCGTGCCTTATCAGAGAGCAAGGAAAAAGCAGTAATTGAAGGAAATATCGAAGAAGCCCGGACCATACAGAAGCAGCAGTCAGAACTTCGTGAAAAATTATCCCGCCTTCGGGAACGCAGGCTGCGCCTGGATACCGGACGTTCAGTCACTGTCGATGAGAATTGTATTGCCGGAATCGTTGCGGACTGGACGAAGATTCCTGTTTCAAAACTCGCCGAGGCGGAATCAAGAAGACTTGCAAAACTGGAGGGTATTCTTCATCAACGTGTAATAGGTCAGGATGAGGCTGTCCGTGCAGTAGCGTCCGCTGTTAAGAGAGGAAGAGTAGGCCTTAAGAATCCGATGCGGCCAACGGGTTCATTCCTGTTCCTCGGACCGACAGGTGTCGGAAAGACGGAACTTTCCAAGGCTTTGGCCGAAGCGGTATTTGGCTCGGAAGATAATATTATTCGGGTGGATATGTCCGAATATATGGAAAAGTACAGTGTTTCCAAAATCATCGGTTCGCCGCCCGGCTATGTGGGGTATGATGAGGGCGGACAGCTGTCGGAACAGGTGAGACGGCATCCATACAGTGTTATTCTGTTCGATGAGATCGAAAAAGCACATCCGGATGTATTTAATATCCTGCTCCAGGTCCTGGATGAGGGACATATAACGGATGCTCACGGCAAACGTATAGATTTTAAGAATACTGTTATTATTATGACTTCGAATGCCGGTGCTCAGGCTATTGTAGATCCTAAGAGGCTTGGCTTCGGTGCGAGAGGTGATGCCGGACAGGACTATGAACGGATGAAGAACGGCGTCATGAATGAAGTGAAACGTATCTTTAAGCCTGAATTCCTGAACAGGATCGACGAAATCATCGTATTTCATCCCCTGAGTCCGGAGGAGGTGGAGAGGATCGCAGGTCTCATGCTCAAAGAACTCAGGACTCGCGCAAAGAGGGAACTTGATCTTGATCTGAAGATCACTCCTGCGGTAAGAAAAGAAATTGCAAGAGTCGGATTCTCGGAGAAATACGGAGCAAGGCCTCTCAGACGGGCTATTCAGGAAAAAATAGAGAATCCGCTGACGGATCTTATTTTAGAAGGTGAGGTCTTAAGGGGCGGACAGGCATCGGTAAGGGTGATAAAGAATGAAATACGCATAACAGGCGGTGTAGAAGAGAAGCAGGACAGTGTAAAAGAAAGCAATTAAAATGTGCACCTGTGCCTTAGGCACTTTATGAACGCTTGAAGCGTCAGTATTATTTTCAAGGGGTGAAATTATGGCAGCAATCAAGAATCTGATTCAGACAGAAGCGGACGGCAGCATCAGCTTTGGAGATTATGAACTCCCGGCAAAGAAGAAACTTGCAGATTTTGAGTATAAGGGAGATCTCTATAAGGTCAAGACTTATGCAGATATCACAAGACTTGAGAGAAACGAGATGTTCGTATATGAGTCCGTTCCCGGTACTGCAGTCAGTCATCTCAGATATCTGGAGAACGGAATGGAGTTCATCGTTGAGGGACCGAAAGATGCTCAGATTACCGTCGAAGGGGAGAGCGGCACTTATTATAATGTCTATCTCAATGATGAGGTCCATACTTCACAGAAGACGAACCTTGGCGGAAAGCTCTCTTTCAGCGTGGAACTTGCCAACGAGGAGTCTGTGAACGTACGCATTGAAAAAGCGTGACATAGTACAGAAAGTGAAATATGGCTACAGGAAAAAAGAAAACGATATTTTTCTGCCAGAATTGCGGATATGAGTCATCCAAATGGATGGGTCAATGCCCCGGATGCCACGAATGGAATACATTCGTGGAGGAACCTTCGGGCGGGAGCCGGGGACGCAGTAACAGCGGATCTTCAAGGAAAGGGGCGATTAATCGCCCCATTCTTCTTAAAGACGTGTCAATGGAGGAGAGCAGCCGGACAGCGACGGGACTTCCTGAATTTGACCGGGTGCTCGGAGGTGGTATTGTTAAAGGATCAATGGTCCTGATCGGAGGTGACCCCGGAATCGGCAAGTCAACGATCCTGCTGCAGGTATGTACAAATCTCGCTAAAAAAAATCAGAAGGTATTATATGTTTCGGGAGAAGAGAGCCTGGCGCAAATCAAGATGAGGGCATTGAGAGTAGGGGAAGCTGGTGAAAACCTTTATCTTCTCTGCGAGACCAATCTGGCAGATATTCGGAATGCAATAGAGGAAATGCGTCCGGATATATGCGTGATTGATTCTATTCAGACTATGTTCAATGAGGAGGTCGCAAGTGCGCCGGGGTCCGTATCGCAGGTCAGAGAGTCGACAGGAGTTCTTCTTATGCTTGCGAAAGGACTTGGCGTCACCATTTTTATTGTCGGCCATGTGACGAAGGAAGGAGCGGTAGCAGGTCCCCGTGTTCTGGAACATATGGTGGATACCGTTCTTTACTTTGAGGGAGACAGGCATGCATCTTATCGTATCCTCCGGGCTGTAAAAAACAGGTTTGGTTCGACGAACGAAATCGGTGTTTTCGAAATGCGCGGCAGCGGTCTGGTTGAAGTGCCGAATCCATCGGAATATATGTTGAGCGGAAGACCGGAAGACTCTTCCGGATCAATCGTGACATGCTGTGTTGAGGGAAGCAGACCGCTTCTGCTTGAAATACAGGCACTTGTGGCAAGAACAAATTTCGGGATGCCCAGACGGACATCGGCCGGTACAGATTACAACAGGGTCAATCTGCTCATTGCGGTACTTGAAAAAAGATGCGGGGTCGACCTTGGATCATGTGACGCGTATGTTAATGTTGCCGGAGGGATCAGAATAAACGAACCGGCTCTCGATCTCGCCATACTGCTGGCCCTTTATTCAAGCTATAAGGATATATCCGTACCGGACGGGCTGATCGCATTCGGTGAAGTAGGACTTTCCGGTGAAGTCAGGGCTGTAAGTCAGACGGAGCTCAGGGTACTGGAAGCGAAAAGACTCGGCTTTACCGGCGTTATGCTTCCGGGACCGAATAAAAAATCATGCAGGAAGATCGATGGAATCAGGATCATTGCTGTCGATTCCGTTCGAGAGGCAATCGCGGAAATCAGAAAAGTCTGATCGAACAAGAACAACAAAAAAGAAAAATAAATAAAATAATACTTGCTTTTTATGAGGCGCGGTGTTAATATACATCTTGCGCCTCAAAAGAGGCAAAACAGAAAA
>DMAZ01000107.1 GCA_003446335.1 Lachnospiraceae bacterium
AAGACTCCACAACAGATCCGTCCGAAGAACTATCCGTGTTATTTTTTGCAGTATCTTTTATATTATTTTCTGTATGATTTTCTGTATTTTCCGTCATGATCTCTCTTACATTTTCTTCCATCGTCGAATCCCTTTCATCTTCTGCCGGAGCAGGAAAAATCATATCCATTATACTATCTCCCGGCATGTTTTGTCAGCAGGAGATGTCTCCGATACCGGTCTTCGAACTTATCCGTTTCAGCTTTTACAATTGGATCCGAAATGCCGACAGAAAGCGTTACAATAGTAACAAAAGCAGGACGGCTTGTATAAAAAGCTTGACCAAAAAATTAAAAAACGATATTTTTTTTGTATGGTAAATGATGCATGAATCTAATGAAAATAAACGTATGAATGAAGATAAACTAATCAGATTTTTCACAGCATTATGTCTCGCAGGCTGCTTTGCACTTCTGCTTTCCGTCATTTTCCTTTTCTGCCTGTCCGGAATTGACACATCTGTACTGCAGGTGAAGGAGAGGCACCGGTTCGGAGCGACCTACATGACCATGAACAATCCCTATTATCAGCTGCTTGATGAGCAGATCCGGATGATGATCGAGGCCAACGGCGACGTGCTTCTGTCAAGAGATGCCAGCATGGATCAGAACAAGCAGAACGAGCAGATAAAAGAACTTATTGACGCGGATGTCGAAGTCCTGTTCCTGACACCTGTCGAGTGGGACAGCGTACAGCCGGGGCTTCAGCTTGCCTATAATGCCGGTATTCCGGTCATCATCGTAGATACGCCCGTCAAGGATCATGATCTCGTTGCGTGTTCCGTTCTGTCCGACAATTACCAGGCGGGCGTTCTGTGCGGAGAGCACCTGCTTTCTATCAGAGATTCGGCAAATATCCTGCTGCTCGAACACGTCACGGCAGAGAGCGGCAAAGAACGTATCCAGGGATTTCTGGATACGATCGCCGGACATGAAGGATTTAATGTCCTCGGTTCCGGAGAGTCGGATGGGCAGATTGAAAATGCTCTGCCTGTCATGGAGCAGCTTCTGAAAGAACATCCGGAGGCAGACACACTGATGGCGCTCAATGATCCGAGCGCATTTGGCGGCATGGCTGCCATACGCGGAGCAGGTCTGACCGACCGCTTTCTCGTCTACGGCGTCGACGGTACACCTGAAGCCAAGGGCATGGTCAAGGACGGAATGATGACGGCGACCTGCGCCCAGTTCCCGCTCATCGTCTCGGAAAAGTCAGTCGAGCAGGGCTATAAAATCCTTCGAGAAGGTGTCTCTTCTTACGGAAAAGAAGTGGTCGTCCCGGTAGAACTGGTCACATCGGAAAATGTCGATCATTTTAATATCAACGGGTGGCAGTAATGGAAAATACGAGATCACTCAAACAAGTTCTGAAGGCAATGATCCTGGTCAACTGGTTCATACTGATCTACTACGTAATCGTATGCAGCGCATCGAAGAGCGTGATCTGTGACATGAATCTTGCCTACGCTTTTCTCTGGAGGTCAGGCGGTCTGCCGAAGAAGACTGTCACGCTCTGTGTGGAAGTATTCGGACTTTACGGTCTCCTGTGTGTTCTCATCTTTAATAAAGAGTCCGTATACAGGCCCAGCCTTACGCTTCGTGTGCTGATATGCGCTGCGGAAATCTTTCTGAGTGCAGCGTTGGTCTGGTCATTGAACTATTACTACAGCGGCATTGCGCTGCTGGTCCTTGCGGATCTTCTCTGGCATGAGCAGAAAAAAGAGACCAGAGTGTTCTTTATAATCGTACAGGTCCTCGAATTTGTCATAGGCAACGATGAGATATTGTCTTATTTTCAGAGCAATATCAGTTTCGCGCAATATCTGTCCAACTTTCGGCCGGCAGTCAGAAGCTGGCTGATCGGTGTGGAAAGCGTCATGACATTTGCAAATATATTCCTGTTCTTCCTTTTCATTCTGCTCATGGTCATCGGTCTGAAGAATGAGAATTCCAGGATCCTGCAGCTGAATTTAGCGCTTTCCCGGAAGAATTATCAGCTGCATGATGCAAATGTCAAGCTGCAGGAATACAGCAAGACCATCAAACGAATGACGGAGATCGAAGAGCGGAACCGTCTGGCCAGAGAAATACATGATACGCTCGGGCACACTCTTACAGGAATTGTGGTCAGTGCGGATGCAGGGAAAATTCTTATGGATGTTGCGCCGGAGGAGGCAAAGACCCGGTTCGACGTGATCGGAGAGAATGCCAGACAGGGTCTCGAGGATGTAAGAAGATCGATCCGTGCGCTCCGCCCGGATGCGCTGGAGGATCAGGATCTTGAATCTGCGCTGGATAAAATGATCGGGAACTTCAGGGAGGCAACCGGTGCCCGGATCCTTTTTGAGCAGAATGCGGGCGATTTGTGTCTTGCACAGGATGAGGAGGAAACGGTCTACCGTATTGTTCAGGAAGGCCTGACCAATGCGATCCGGCACGGTAAAGCAACGGAGATCGAACTGACTATTGAACGGAAAGACAGGGATTTGTGTATTCAAATCACAGACAACGGTATCGGAATGAAGGAAGAGAGTTCAGGCTTCGGCCTTGACTATATGCGGGAACGAGTAGAAATGCTTAAAGGGAGCCTTAGTTTTGGCAACAGAAGGGATAACGTTAGCGGCTTCGTTCTGGAGGCGGAAATACCCGTCAGAGGTGTAAAGCTGGAGGAAGATGAATGATTAAAGTGATGATTGTGGATGATCAGGAACTGATCCGTCAGAGCCTGAAAATCATACTCGGAGTCAACACGGACATGCAGGTCGTGGGGATGGCAGGAGATGGGGAAGAGGCCCTTCAGAAACTGAAGGACAGTAAGCCGGAGAACCGCCCGGATGTCATCCTTATGGATATCAGGATGCCGGTGATGGACGGGGTCGAATGTATCGCTCAGATCACAAAAAAATTCCCCGGCATCAGGACGATCGCGCTGACGACATTTGATGACGACAAATTCGTATTCGGTGCACTGAAGAACGGTGCCAGCGGCTACCTGCTCAAGGGAAGCAGTCTGGAGGATCTGTCCCGGGCCATCCGAACGGTCCATTCCGGAGGAGCCATCCTGAACCCGAGCGTGACCGACACCGTGATCCGCCAGTTCTCCACAATGGCCAAAAACATCGTGAGCCCGGAAATGTCGGAGCTGAACACGGAAGACATTACAAAGAGCGAGTGGGAGATCATTCAGGCAGTCGCCAGAGGAATGTCCAACAAGGAAATCGCAGAGACACTCTGGCTCTCGCAGGGTACAGTCCGGAATTCCATAAGCAGCATACTGAACAAACTGCATCTCCGCGACAGGACACAGCTTGCCATCTGGGCAGTTCAGACCGGGGCAGTGAATAAGGATCTTTTTGACGTATGAAAAAATGGTTGTTAGGGGGCGCTGCTGTCATTGCGCTGCTTTCCGGCCTCTTCATGTACAGGATCATCGTTAATCCGATGGTGCTGACCATCGGTGTCTATGCCGGCAGCTACTGGGGGCCTTCCAAAGGCAACAGTTATCAGACGCTGGACGAGGCGGTAAGGATCTTCGAGAAGGAGCATCCGGG
>DMAZ01000072.1 GCA_003446335.1 Lachnospiraceae bacterium
TAGCGGACATTCTGACCGGGCTTCAGATCCTGTTCATCATCCTGTTCGGATCGATTGCCTGCATCCACGGGACGCTGACCGTAGGCGGTTTTCTCGCGATGACATCCTATAACCTGATGCTTGTGTGGCCGGTCCGCCAGCTCGGCAGGGTGATCTCCGAGATGAGCAAGGCCGGCATTTCCATCGAGCGTCTCCGCTACATCATGAATTCTCAGCCTGAGACCGATCCGGAGGGAGCGGCAGAGCCTCCGATGGATCGCGATATCTCGTTTGACCACGTCAGTTTTTCTTATGCAAATTCATCCGGGCCCGTCCTCCGTGACATAAGCCTTACGGTCCCGGCCGGCACCACCCTGGGTATTCTGGGCGGGACCGGTTCCGGCAAATCTACTCTCATGTATCTGCTCGAGCACCTCTATGACCTCGGACCGGATGAAGGCCGGATCACTGTCGGCGGCGTGGATATCAGGGACATCAAAAAAGGATACCTGCGCCGGAATACAGGGATGGTCCTGCAGGAGCCTTTCCTCTTTTCCCGTACGCTCTCCGAAAACATAGGGATTGCCGGTGATGTACAGAACATGGAGGAGATCCGCCGGGCAGCGCAGATCGCATGCATAGACGACGCAATCGAGAGCTTTACGGCGGGGTATGATACATTTGTAGGCGAGCGTGGTGTCACGCTGTCCGGAGGACAGAAACAGCGCGCGGCGATTGCCCGCATGCTGATCGAAGACCCGCCGATCATGATATTTGACGATTCCCTGTCCGCTGTCGACGCCGAGACCGATATGAGGATCCGCCATCAGATCCGGGAACATACCGGCTCCGCCACGGTCTTCCTGATTGCCCACCGCATCACGACGCTCATGGACGCAGACCACATCATCGTGCTTGATAAAGGCAGGATCCGGGAGCAGGGGACACACGAGGAGCTGCTTGAGCAGGGCGGCCTTTACCGCCGGATCTATGATCTGCAGACGGCCGGGATCGATGAGACGACCGATCAGGTGGAAAGTTGGCAGACGGCCGGGGTCGGTGAATCGCCTGACGGGGCCGCAGACTCGCAGATAAGCGGCACAAAGCGGCCGATTGACAGCGCGGAAAGCCTGCAGAACGTTGGAAGAAAGGGTCATGAGGCACCTTCTTCAGGGGGTATGTCATGAAAAAAGAAAAAAACGCCGGCCTGCCGTTTTTCGGGATCCCCAGGCTGTTCCCGTATCTGAAACATTACCGGTTCAAAATCATCGGTATGATCCTGCTCGGCGCCGCATCCAGCGCGATCGATGCGGCCTACCCGCTTTTTAACCGCTATGCCCTGAATCATTTTATCGGACGGATGACGCTGAACGGCATCGAGATATTTACCGCGCTTTATGTGTCGCTGCTTCTCGTTCAGGGCGTGATCAATTATGTGAGTTCCGTAGAGTGCGGAAAAGTAGAGATGTCGGTGGACAGGGACCTTCGAAATGACGCGTTCAATCACCTGCAGACCCTGTCCTTCAGCTATTTTAACAGGAATTCCGTCGGTTATATTCATGCCCGTGTCATGTCGGATACCGGCCTGATCGGCGAGGTCATTTCCTGGCGAATGATGAATCTTGTCTGGAACGGCTCCTATGTGATCGGAGTCCTCATTGTCATGCTCCTGATCAACGTCCGCCTGGCGGCGCTCATCTGTCTGCTTGTCCCGGTCGCGGTCCTCCTCATGATGTATTTCCAGAAAAAGCTTCTCGATTACAACCGGAAGATCCGGGAAATCAACTCCAGGATCACCGGCAGCTACAACGAGGGGATCACCGGTGCCCGTACGATCAAGATCCTCGGCATCGAGAATAAAATGATCGGCGACTTCCAGGCCGGGACCTCCAAGATGCGACGCACGTCTATCCGGGAGGCACATTTTTCGGCGCTTTTCCTCTCGACCGTGACCATGCTCACCGCCCTGGTCCTGTCCCTCGTTCTCTGGCAGGGCGGACATCTGACGCTGGAGCGCGCGATGGAAATCGGAACGCTCTCCGTCTTCATGTCCTATGCCCTTGAAATGCTGGAGCCCATTCAAAGCATCATTGAAACACTGTCCGGCTTTATTCAGGTACAGGCCAATATTGAGCGCGTGACAAAGCTTCTTTCGGAGGAATCCGACGTCGCGGACAGCCCGGAAGTGATCGAAAAATACGGCGATTCCTTCCACCCGAAAAAGGAGAACTGGGAAGAGCTGGTCGGAGATATTGAATTTAAAAATGTCTCTTTCAAATATCCTGACGGGGATGAATATGTCCTTAAGGATTTCAACCTGACGGTCCCTCATGGGACAAATGTTGCCATTGTCGGAGAGACCGGCGCCGGCAAATCGACCCTGGTCAATCTCGTCTGCCGGTTTTTTGAACCGACAGAAGGCCGGGTCCTGATCGACGGACGCGATGCCCGGGAGAGATCACAGCTCTGGCTGCACAGCAATCTCGGCTATGTGCTCCAGTCACCGCACCTCTTCTCCGGTACGGTCCGGGAGAATCTCCGCTACGGAAAACCGGACGCGAGCGACGAGGAAATCCTGAACGCGCTGCGAATCGTCTCAGCGGAATCCGTGCTTGCACGGATGGAGAACGGTCTTGATACGGATGTCGGTGAGGGAGGCGGAATTCTGTCAACGGGAGAGAAACAGCTGCTGTCCTTTGCGAGAGCGATCCTCGCGGATCCCAGGATCCTGGTACTTGACGAGGCGACCTCCTCGATCGATACGGTGACCGAGAAGGCAATCCAGAATGCGATTCGAACGGTGATACAGGGCAGGACATCATTTGTCATAGCACACCGGCTGTCGACGATCGTCGACGCCGATGTGATCCTGGTCGTGAAGGGAGGTAAGATCATAGGCCGGGGAACGCACACCGAGCTTATGAAGGAGAGAGGTTATTATTACGAACTTTACACGAGGCAGTATGAGGAGCTGCTGTGGAGAGAGGCCTGAGATGGCGCAGGTAAAAAAGTGCCTGGTAAAAACGCGCATTATAAGGGGCTGTCGCAATAAGCAGAAAAGTGCAGAAAATTTAATAGTACCGCTGCGCGAAGACTAAGCGCGAGCGGTACCTGAATGAATATTTTTGCATATAATGCTTAATGCGACAGCCCCACAATTTCACTTTTTTATTCTGTCTGTTGACAGGGATCACGTCTTTTATGCGTTGGCGCCGACTGCCTCAAGAGTATAGTTGGAGATCGTCTTTGCTGCAAGGTATCCAAGAGCCGCTACACCGATAAGAGCTACGATTGTTGTCATTTTTTTATCCTTCTTTCTTTTTATTATTCTTTTTATCTTTTCTTATTGAGGGATAATCTCCGATCTTTTTATCCGGTATTGATTATCTGCATATATATACGTCTCTCTTAGCGGCGGGGCTAAACATTTGTATTTGTTTTAAATCTATTTAAATCTTTTGCTTTTTTAAATCTTTAAATTCTTTTATGTCACATCACCCGGATCGGAGCACCGTTCATATAGGCCGTGACATTCTCAAATGCCATCTCCGCTCTCCGGACAATAGACTCTTCTGTGTCGAACCCGACATGGGGCGTACACACCAGATTCGGCGCCCCCAGAAGCGGATGTCCTTCCGGCAGCGGCGGATCCTTCTCATAGACATCGATTCCGGCCTTGATGCGGTCTGCATAAAGCGCGTCAGCAAGTGCTTTGGTATCGATGACCGGACCTCTGGCTGTATTGATCAGTATTGCTCCCTGTTTCATCAGGGCGATTTCTTTTTCACCGATCAGCCCTTTGGTCTCAGGCGTCAGAGGTGTGTGGACGGAGATAATATCCGCCTGCTTCATGACGTCTTCCAGGGACATAAGCTCGATGCCGATCTCTTTGGCCTTCGGTCTGACACTTCTGTTGTAACCGATCACGCGGCAATGGAAGGCTTTAAAGATTTCAGCCGTTCTGCAGCCGATCGCGCCGGTCCCGATAATACCTACGGTCCGTCCGGCAAGTTCATTGCCTGCAAGTTTTCCCTTTCCTTCCCCTGCCTGAACGGCCGAATTGCAGGCAGTAATATTGCGCAGGCAATCCAGTGTCAGACCTACCGCAAGTTCAGCCACAGCGTCATCGCAGTAGCCGCCGGTGTTGGAAATGACGATTCCCCGCTCTCTGCAGACATCGGTGTCAACGTGGTCGATGCCGACAAAGGCGACAGAGACGAACTTCAGGTTCTTATCCGCCCGGATGACTTCACCGGGAAGCGGATGATTGGCGATAATCAGGATGTCGGCGTCGTCCGCCCGTCGGATCAGCTCGTCGGTATCCGTGGAAAATGAATCGTAGGCGATAAAGGTATGACCGCCGCTGCGCAGTTCGCCTGCCATTTTTTCTATGACTTCAGGGGCTGTGCCCAGGGGCTCCATGAGAACAATTTTCATAGCTGACTTCCTTTCCTTATTTGGCGATTGCCTATTTGGCAATCGTGTTTATATGTGTTACAATTCCGTAAATCGGATATCTTTAACCGATTAAAGTATAACACTGCCTTCTTTAAGATAAAAGAGGCGGCAGCGCGGGATTTGTACCGCGATGAAGACGATCGTCACCTTACGCGCATATCTAAAGACTCGTAACGGGTATTGCGCAATAAAGAATAAGAAAGACAACAGGGTGGAACAGATGAGAATATCGGAGAGCTGCTATGCCTGTCTGTATGATAAACAGCGGCAAAGAACGGATGATCCGGTCTACCTTGCCCGGGTAAAGGACTTGCTCGACAACCGGGACGAAAATGATACAAGCCCGTATATGGTATATTGTTTTAACAATGTCTTTACGGAATTATATGGAAGAACGGATGATTACAGCGAAATAAAGAAGACCTATAACGATCTGGTCCTCGGAATGGAAGATCAGATCCGGAAAGAAATTGAATCATCTTCCGATCCTGTCGCGAAAGCTCTCGTCATGGCGAGAATCGGCAATTATATCGATTTCGGAGCGATGAATCATGTGAACAACGACACTTTCCTCGGGTTGTTCCGGAATACAGAACTCAGCCGAAAAGACATGGAGACCTATGAATCCTTTCTGAAAGCCTGCACGGAGGGCAGAAATTTTCTGCTGGTATGTGACAACTGCGGGGAGATCGTGCTTGATAAGCTTCTGATCGAGCAGCTATCACGCAGATTCCCCCATCTTTCGTTCACGGCACTCGTGAGGGGAGGGGATGTCCTGAATGATGCGACTGTCGAAGATGCACAGTATGTCGGACTCGACCGGGCAGCTAAAATAGTTCCGAGCGGCGTGGCGGCTGCCGGCACACTGTTCCCGCTGCTGTGTGAGGAAGCGAAACGGGCATTTGACGAGGCCGACGTGATCCTGTCAAAGGGACAGGGCAATTACGAATCTGTTTCCGGGCAGGGGTTCCATGTATTTTATGCGCTTTTATGCAAATGCGATTTATTTACAAAACGGTTCAACGTGCCTTTCTTAACAGGCATTTTCGTGGAGGAGGAGTAAAAAATGGAAAAGTTGACACTTGAAAAGGCAAAAGAAATAAACGGCACAATGGTCACAGAGGATCATCTTCTGCTGCATGCAGCCAATGTTTCCGCTGCCATGGGCGCCATGGCAGAACATTTCGGCGAAGATAAGGAGCATTGGGAAGCCGTTGGCTGGCTTCACGACTATGATTATGAGAAATATCCGGAGGAACATCTGGCCCACACGGAGGAGCCGCTTCGTGCGCTTGGCGTACCGGAGGAAGATATTCGCGCGATTCTTTCACACGGCTATGAGATCTGCACGGACGTGGAACCGGTCACGAACATGGAAAAGTCCCTTTTCACGGTCGATGAGCTGACCGGAATCGTACAGGCGGCTGCCCGTATGCGTCCGAACGGCATCACGGATATGAATGTCAAGAGCTTCATGAAGAAATGGAAAGACAAGAGATTCGCAGCCAAGTGCGACAGACCGCTGATTCTCAAGGGCTGTGAGATGCTGGGCATGGATATTAAAGAGGTATCCGCGATCGTAATCGAAGGCATGAAAGCTCATGCCGAGGAGCTGCAGCTTACAGGGCAGGGTTAACGGACCCTGCCGAATACAGATAACGATCA
>DMAZ01000234.1 GCA_003446335.1 Lachnospiraceae bacterium
CCATGTTGAAGCCTGCACCCAGCTCCAGAAGGGCAGAGATCCTTCCGTTGACCTTCACATCGCCTGCAGTCGGAGACAGAACACCTGTTATGATTTTCAGGATCGTTGACTTTCCGGAACCGTTCGTTCCGATAATGCCCACCGTCTCCCCGCGGTTCACCACAAAACTGACATCATTCAGCGCGTAAAGTTCATGATATCGCTTCTGTCTGGTAAGGCCCAGTGCCTCTTTCAATCTGTCCGACGGTTTGTCATAAAGTCTGTACATCTTGGAGAGATGTGTGACCTGGAGGGCGGCAATTTTTTTTCCGCTGTCCTCTTTTTCCTTCCCGCTCATTTCCGGAACTTTTTCTGTTTCAATCATATAGTAATATGCTCCTTTTCAACTCATCAGAGTACATCCGCGAAGTGGATCTTCAGTCTCTTGAAGATAACAGAGCCTATCACGAAAAGTACCATGGTCACGGCCCAGAAATATATGGTCAGTTTCAGGTCCTGCCAGAACCAGGTATGACCGTAAAATGACTGTCTGTAACCGTTTATGACATAGAACATCGGGTTGATCTTAAAAATGAACTGATACCTGGTCGGCACCATATCCAGGTTCCACATGATCGGAATCGTCCAGACACCGATCTGCAGAATAATATTAATGATCTGCGACAGGTCGCGGAAGAAGATCACGATCGCACAGGTCCCGTATGTGATGCCGAGACCGAACACGAACATACAGAAGAAATAGTAAACGACCTGGAATGTATAAACACTCGGCCATATTCTGTACAGGGCGCATATCACGACGGTCAGCACGATGAAGAAAGCATGGACGAAAAGGGCTGAGATCGCTTTCACCATCGGGAGGACGCTGATCTTGAAGACGACCTTCTTGACCAGATAACTGTACTCAATGAGCGCGTTCGTACCGGAATTCATGAGATCCTGAATATAGAACCACGGAACAATACCGGAGACCAGATAGACAACGAAAGGAACTTCGGCCACGCGTCCGCTCCTGAAACCGACGGAGAAGACGAACCAGTAAACGAGTACCGTGACGACCGGCTGGACAAAAGCCCAGAAAATGCCCAGATAAGATCCGGCATACTTGGTCCTGAAGTCGTTGCTCGCAAGTTTAAAAATCAGCTTTCTGTTCTCGAAGATCTCCACCGGCAGCGTGAACAATTTTCTGCGGAAGATAAATGCGAAGACACAGGCGCCGTCCAGAAGAGCCAGCGCAAGGATCCGGACGATCCAGTTGGACCTGGCCGCGTCGCTTTCTGCCGCAGCCCTTGTCTGCACGAGCTCGACCGGAATAATGATGTGCGGATCGCCGTCCTTCGTCTCAACGTGAAGGACCCCGTCTCTGTATACGCACTCTGAAATGTCCGTCTTTACACTGTCTGACGCTGCATCCCTGAGATCGATCGTATCGACAACGTCTCCGTACGAAACAGAAAGATCCCGAATTTCCCAGCTTCCACGGGCCGCTCCGAAGTCGACCCTGATAAAAGTCGCGGAAGAACCGGCTGTAAAATCGATCTCACACGCCGACCCGATCTGCTCTCCCTCCGCAGGATAGGCTGCCAGGGTACTCATACTTTCCGCATACGCATTTTCCGGTCCCGAATAAAATACCTGTACATGATCGGAGATATCGGAGCTCACCGTCATCTTTCCGGCAAGTTCCCGTCCCTGTGCGCCGCTCCAGTTCAAAATACCGATATTCAGGAGAATTACAAGCAGAAGACCGCACGCGGCAGCCAGCTTTTGTTTCTTAGACATATCATGTGCTCCTTGTGTCAGTAAGTTTGCTTAAAAGTAAGCATAATCGCTTTATTATAGCATTGAAAGACGCCATACGCAAGTTGAGAGAACATGATCCGAAAATGCAACGAAGGGAAAGCATAAAAAGGAGGCGGCTTCAAAACATCCTGACATAAAGAAAGAGGCTGCCTGTATGCAGCCCCTTTCAAAGATTTTATTTCCCGTGATATTTTTCGGTATATTCCTTAAAGCTTCCCCACTTCTGATCCTTATCGGACAGATTGAGTTCCATTCCTTCCGGAATCGGCCATTCCACACCGATATCGGGATCGTTCCACGCAAGTCCGCCCTCATCATTCGGATGATAGAAATCCGTGCACTTGTAGCAGAACTCCGCCTCATCGCTCAGGACGACAAAGCCGTGCGCAAAATTCTTCGGGATAAAGAACTGTTTTTTGTTCTCGTCCGAAAGAAGTACGCCGAACCACCTTCCGTACGTTTCGGAACCTTCTCTCAGATCCACCGCTACGTCAAAGACCTCACCCTTCACGACGCGGACAAGCTTATCCTGCGGGTAATTGATCTGAAAATGAAGCCCGCGCAGAACACCTTTTACGGAACTGGACTGATTGTCCTGCACGAACTGATAATCGATCCCGGCGGCGGCAAAATCATTATAATTATAAGTCTCCATGAAATAGCCGCGCTTGTCTCCGTAAACAGCAGGTGTAATTATTTTAAGTCCTTCTATATCACATGTCTCAACAGTAATCTTACCCATTTCTTCCCTCTCTTTTTACAGTCCTTCCGCTATATCCATGAGATACTGTCCGTAATGCGTCTTCATGAGGGGCTGCGCCAGCTTTTTGAGCTGCTCCGCATCGATAAATCCCCGTCTGAAGGCGATCTCCTCGATGCAGGAAATATACATTCCCTGGCGCTTCTGGAAAGCGGCCACGAAATCCGCGGCATCGAGAAGCATATCATGGTTGCCGGTATCGAGCCATGCAAAGCCTCTGCCGAGAGTCTCCACATAGAGATCTCCCCTGCGGAGATACTCATTGTTAATGGAAGTGATTTCGATTTCTCCTCTTGCCGAAGGCTTGACATTTCTGGCGATCTCCACGACATCATTGTCATAGAAATAGAGTCCCGGGACTGCATATTTTGATTTCGGATACTTCGGTTTTTCCTCTATCGAGATGGCTTTTCCGTTCTCATCGAACTCCACAACGCCATACTCGGACGGATCCTTTACATAATAGCCGAAAATCGTAGCCCCTTTCTCTCTGGCCGCTGCTTCCTTAAGAACCCTGGAAAAACTCTGACCGTAGAAAATATTGTCGCCGAGAACAAGAGCGACTCTGTCATCTCCGATAAAGTCCGCCCCGATAATGAACGCGTCGGCAAGTCCCCTCGGCACTTCCTGCACCGCATATTCAAAGTGCATTCCCAGCTGCTCGCCGGAGCCGAAAAGTTCTTCGAATGCCGGAAGATCACGAGGTGTGGATATGATCAGCACATCTCTGATTCCCGCAAGCATCAGGGTCGAAAGCGGATAGTAGATCATCGGCTTGTCGTATACAGGCATCATCTGCTTGCTCATTGCCTTCGTCAACGGATAAAGTCTGGTTCCGGAACCGCCTGCAAGAATAATTCCCTTCATGTCACATTCTCCTTTTTATCATGGTGCACAGCCTTCTTATTAAGCGGCTGCCCCCGACAGCTGCATCCATACTGTATCTCTGTCTCAAGCGAAGCGCTTCATCAGCGTCCTGCGTACATATCCTCATAATATTTCTGATAATTGCCGCTCGTCAC
>DMAZ01000056.1 GCA_003446335.1 Lachnospiraceae bacterium
ATCAGCAGACCGATAAGAAAAACAATAAGAAAGCCTATATTGATAAATAACCTATTCTGTCCTTTTCTTATTCTGCTCATCACATTCCATTCCCTGTATTTCTCTTATCGTAAGCTGCGCAGTAACTTTCGATAAAAAGGCACATTTATGCGCGGAATTATGATCATCGGGTCCGCGAAGCTGTTCCGATAACATATCTTTTGGAAGAAGCGCGCCGACGGCCGCAGATTTCTCTGCCCGCCGGCGCCTTCTCTATTCACTTATGTGGCAAATCATCCATATAGATATTCAGCCTGTCCTTACAATTATGCCTGTGTCCTTCTCCCTCTGATGAAAACGAAGGCGATTGTGGACATGATCGCTACACCGATGATGATGAAGAGGTAAACACCGCTTCCGCCTGTGGACGGAAGTTCACCGAGTTCCGTATTCTTGACAGCATCCTCAAGAAGTGTAACGCCTGCGCCATTTTCATCCTCTACCGTCGTGATCGCATTGGACTCTGTTGTGGTCGTAGCGCTCTTGATATAAGCCGGGACTACAGTAAGACCGTTATAGTCACCGCCTGCCGTGTACTGGTCCATCGCAACATATGCGTAAACGGTCGTGACCGTGCCATCAGCAGCAACACTCTTATGACCGACAAGCCAGCCGACCTGCTCTGTGCCCGCAAGTTTTTCTTCTTCATTATCGGTATATTCGAAGACAGTTGTCGTAGCAGTCGTGGTCTTTGTGGAACTTGTCAGGGAAGCTTCGATCGTATAGACCTGCTCATTGATCGTATATCCGGCCGGAGCTGAGATCTCCTTCAGGTAATAGGTTCCCGCGGCGACCTGAGCGGATTCCGCAAAACCGTCTTCGTTCGTAACGACCGTGTCGATAAGCTGCGTGCAGGCTTCGTCTGCATAGATTCCGAATACAGCACCCTCAAGTCTCTTGGCATTTTCGCCTTCTGCATCATCTGTCTTGATGAAGCTTATGCGGTATGTATAGATAATATCCTGATCTTCTTTGTGTGTTACGCCATTCGGAAGCTCAGTATTCTCATCCGGAATTTCCGTCGGCTCCCAGGTCTCGCCCTGTGTCGGGTTGTTTGAGAAGTAAAGCGTAACATCGTTGACGTTTCCTTCAGCAGTTCCGATGACGGCCTTATCATTGACAATACCATCATACTTAATGACAGGGGCCTGTCCGCCGAGCTTCTCATAATCGAAAACGATCATGTAGCCATTTTCGCCCTGCGTAGCAGTTCCGATCACATCTCCTGCTGAGTTGACAAATGTATTATCTGCGCTCAGCGTAAGGGTTTCATCTCCCAAAACGACCGTCAGAGACTCATAGACGAACGTAAGACCTTCACTCATTGTATCTGTTACAATGTATGTCTTGTTGGTCGCCTCTTCCGGATAAACCGGGAGATCGGGAGTGACAGTATAGTGGATCACATCACCGACACCTGCGGTCTGCTTTTCCTTAGACTCGTCATCTGCTGTCGGATCCGGTGTCCAGCCTTCGGATCCCTTCTCGACATCAACAGTAGAGCTCTTTGCTACAGCCTTCTCACCGAATTTATAGGTATCGCTGACTGCGACAGATCCGCCGTAGATCACCTCATCATCATTTTCAAGCTTATAACCGGCCGTCAGAAGGATCGGATTATAAACATAGGACGCATCGGTACTCGTGACGATCGCAATGTATCTGCCGATGCCTACCGTAGCTGAGGCCGTCCCGCCCGTTATAGTGGTAGAAATGGATTCCGGTGTGAGAGCTCCTGACTGAATCGCAGCCGCGATCCTGTTGATTTCCTGGGATGTCGGCTCTGCTTCATTTGCAAAAGATGCTCCTTCAAGATAATCATATCCGGTGAAAGTATCCCCGGCGTCGTTATAAGTGGCATCCGCAATTTTGTAAAGTGTGACGGTGGCGTTCTCGTCCAGTCCGGTAACGCTCACCACGGCAGTATCATCAGGTTTTGCCGCCATGACGGTCAATCCCGAAACCGTGAGGACCATGCACATTGCAAGTACAATGCCGGTCAATTTCTTTAAGATTTTCATGCAAACTCCTTTCTGTTCCTGTTTTTGTGTCTTTCTCTCTTGCTTCAAATGGTTTTACTCAAATTCACTTATGGCACAAAACCCATAAATCATTATTGATCTGTCGGTTCTGACTTAAACACCCTCCTTCCTGAAAGATTTTATATTCAACAGCAGCGCGGTGAACATGACCGCTATACCGCTGACTATAAACAGATAAGATCCAAATCCGCCGGTGCTCGGCAATTCGAAAAGAGGACTGTCATAAATAAAAATTTGTGTAATGGATCCGGTTACCAGCTCTATTACAGGAGCCTCCTCCGTCACTTCGGTAACCTCTCCGTCTATCAGCTGTACCGCTCGAACGCTCTGAACACCTCCCATCTCATCCGTAATAACTACTTCAAGAGGATAATTAATCAGATAATATCCTTCCGGCGCGGACAGCTCCTTCAGATAATAGGTGCCGGCCTTCAGACCGTATATTGTAAACAAGCCATCCTCTCCGGAGGTGAACACGGTCTTTGGCTCAGCCGCCGGCGAATCCGTATCATAGGCTTCCAGAAGGTGCTCCTCGTCGCACTCCGGCGCTGAATAGATCGAGAATGCCGCTCCTGACAGCTGTTTGGTGTGATCAATGGAATCAGCTTTGACAAATGCCGCGGAGTACGCCTTTTCCCTGTTCGTAACAATGATCGTTCCTTCCGTTACGCCGGTCAGATTATTCTCGCTGTAGGTTACCTGATACTCATTGCCGACATTTACTTCTGTAATTCTATATCGATAGGTATGTCCTTCCTGTTCAGCCAGTTCGCTGCTGTTGCTTCTCCACCTTGCAGTCCAGTCTTCCGAACCACTAAGCGTCACGGGAATCATTCGCTGCGTACCGGCCGTCTCGTCATATTGTGTTATGATCAGACTGATCGACTCAGGCAGATCATCGGACAGCGGATTGCCGTCAACATCCTGCCACTCTTTTTTCACGATCAGTTCGCGAAGCCTTACGTTGTAGATGGAAACTTCTCCGCCGGTGCTGCCGTTTCCTATATAGGACGTCGAGTAACCGTCCGGGAATATTTCCTTCACGTAATAGACGTATATTTTGCTTCCGTCTTCACTTCGAGCCGGCAGATCTGTAAAAATATGCTTCCAGCCGTCCGCCTCTGTAATGATGTAGGAAGTTACATATTCCGCATCTTCCGGCATCACGGAAGGTATCTCCGGGACCTCCGGCTCTTCACCGCTTCCGGGATCAGGTTCGGGTTCAGGCTCAGCCGGCGGTTCAGCAGTAGCTGTCCCTATAGACATGGAATAGGAAACTGCCGGATTTGAGCCTACATAGCTTAAATAACCGATCAATGTGACGCGCACATCAAGCGCCTCTGTGACCGGGTCGATCACGTATGTTGCCCGTCTGGGTGGATAATTTCCCCAGGAACCGCCGATAAAGCAATTTTGAGATGTCGGCAGGGAGCTTGATACGGGCCGGATCATTTGTCCGTTGACAGTAACGGAATAAATACCCGCATACGCAGCCGAAACATTCAGATTAATAGTAAGACTGCCGCCTGAAGTCACGATCGCGTTTGCAGTCAGATCTCCCTGTGAAATAACGGATGTATCATGGTTGTCACCGTTTCCGGTGCCAAAATACTGTGTCCTGATATTGACCGGAAGAACCGCTCCGGTATTGCCTCCGGTGCTTCCTCCTATACCGCCGGATCCGCCGCCTGTCGGAACATCGAATTCCGCTCTGTACAGTTCAACTGTAATTCCGTCTATATCTTCCGGGTCAAACTGGCTGCCGTCCTCGTTGTACCAATGTTTCTCCACCGGCACTTCTATATTCTCCGGCAGTTTGTTTTCGACCGAGAGATCGATATACTTCGTGGCCTCATCCTGCGTCAGCGCAGCAATATCACTCCCCTCAATGATCGTCGCTTTTCCGGAAGAATCCAGCTGGAGCGCAATTACTTTGCCGGAAATCGAGGGATATCCGGGAGGTGCACTGACCTCTTTCATATATAAAGTCCGGTTCGCGTACATTCCGTAGGCGCTCACCCTTCCATCCGGTCCCGTTGTCAGCGTACTGATAGGGTCATCACCTCTGTCGCACGCTTCTTTAGATTCCCAGAGACTGGCAGGTATCGTACAGTTTTCATCCATGTAAAGGTTGAAGACTGCTCCTTCAAGGAGCTGGCTCGCATTATCCGCATCATGCTTTATTAACTCCAGCGAATAGCGCGGAGCGATGTTGAAGTAAATTGAAGCATTGGACCAGGAAGATCCTCGTTCCAGATAATAGAATTTCAGCTTGTGATCTCCGCTTTTGATCGAGTCCGGTATCTCACCGACTTTTCTGCCTTCAACGTAGATGTTTCCATCAGAGAAGTTAATGGATCCGTTTATTTCCCTGTGAATACCTCCGAGATCCAGAAGGAGCACATCATCCACAAAGACCCACACATCATCGTCGCCGCTGAAGTAGAACTCCATGTCCTTGTCCCCGGTCGCTCTGTTTCCTCCCGTTCCGGGATCATCCGGCAGGAAAAAGTCAACAGTGCTCACCATACCGAACCAGAAGTTGACCTGACCGGTCTTTTGATTGATCGTGGCCGTTCCCTGCTCAAAGGGCATGAAACCGGTCACATTGGTTCCGGCATCGTTCCATTCACCTCGTATTGTCTGTGTACCGGTATAGACATAAAATCTTCCGTCATTCTGATTGTAGTCAGCCGCATTTTTATCGCTGTCATAGTAGTAGTAACCATATCTGCTTGATGATTGGTTTCCATCGTACTGATACAGCATATTTCCCTGGCCCAGATAGACCTTTCCGGGGATGTCGGATGTTCCGAACAGATCCTGCATCAGTGAATCATCGGGACTGCTGACGATTCCTCCGGTTATATCGCCGGCTCCGGCATATCGGTTCCTGCCGTTTTTCAGATTTGAGGCAAATCCAAGAAATTGTTCGCCAAAGTTCTGGTAATACCAGTTCGTAAATAAGAAGTCGCCTCCGTTGCTGTTGTTCTGACTGTCCCTCCAGGTTTCAGAGTGACTATACTGATTCACTGACGAACCGGAGACGACTGCCCCGTGATACGCGTTAAAGATCTCATTATAGTCGAACACGTCCGTAGTCACAAAACTGCTGACATCCGGCTGGTTGCTGACTACGGCCGCCGCGGGTCCAAGGTTATAATTCGTCTGGACCCACTCAGCATAAAATACTGTATCTCTGTCAATTGTCGCGGTGTCACCAGGCTTGTAGTAATTGCCTGTATTAATGTCATACCAGCCGTTCAGCGTATATTTATTACCGGCTATCGTACCGGCCGTTGTCGGCAGCGTTACAGTATCGGTATATATCGTCTGAGATACATTGGTCGCTCCGTTATATAGGGAACGGCGCCTTCCCCACATATCACTTCCGGTCCCCATGCCGTCCGTTCCGTCGAACCACACGGTGTACGGGGCGGCCCTCAGGGCCAATACTGCATATTCCGAGAAGGAATCTGCCGCAAAGGACGCCTCCACGCGTCCGTCTTTATCGCTGGCAACCTCCTGCTCCTTAACGCTCTCAATTAAGCTGCCTGCTGCCCCGGCTTTCTCTGCATAGTGGATCATGATCAGATCGTCCGCCTCGGAAAATTCTTTTCCGGTGAATTTCAGTTCCACCTGTACGCTTTCCAGAGGTTCAATTTCTTTCCCGTCACATACGAGAGAGATGTCGAACAGGGCAAACGCTGCTATCTCCCCTTCAGGACGTGCCGCTTCAACGGATTCATCTTCAGGACGCTCCGCACCAACGGATTCATCTTCGGGACGCTCCGCTTCAACGGATTCAT
>DMAZ01000247.1 GCA_003446335.1 Lachnospiraceae bacterium
TCAGGAGCTGCACGCAGCTGCCGGTCGCGGAGACGCCGTATTTGTCGTAGACCTGTTTGATCTCTTCCTGCTGGGCCGCAACAGAGGCGTTGTCTGTTCTGCCCTTGTATTTTTTCTGGATCTTGCTGATCTCAGGCTGCATCTTTCTCTGAAGCTTAGAGAATTTCTGCTGACGGATGGTCAGCGGCAACATGGCCATGTAGATCAGGATCGTCATAATAATGATGGAAAGTCCGATATTCGGCAGTCCGATATTCCCCAGAAGATAAAAGATCAGGTTCATGATATAGCCGATGAGTTCGGCTACCGGACCGATAATGAAAGTCGTACTTTTGGTCAAAAACATGGGAACCAATTATTCCTCCTCCTCAATCAGAATGTCTGTCGATCTTCACAGCACACATCCGGTTCCGGCCGGTGCAGCCGGTCGATGCGCAGTCACACGGTCATGTTCCTGCCTGCTCTGCATATAATATGCAGAAAATGTGCAGAAAAAATGCAGAATTCCTGCGGGATCATCACGGGACAGGATCATATCCCCCGCTCGAGAGCGGATTGCAGCGCAGGATCCTCCAGGCAGCCATCGCGCCTCCCTTGACGGCACCGTATTTTTCCACTGCCTCCAGACCGTATTGCGAACAGGTCGGTATATAGGGACATTTCGTGTGCTTCAGGGGGGAAATGTATTTCTGATACATTCTGATCGATCGAATCATTACTTTTTTCATTTTCTTACCATTTCAATACATCCGGCTTTTTTCATCAGCTGTAAGAGAGAATATTCCATCTGCCGGTAAGGGATGCCCTTTGCGCGCACCCTCGCGACAAAAACAAAATCCGTCCCGCCGTCCCCGGTCTGAAATTCCCCTTCATGAAGCCGCCAGGCTTCCCGGATCAGCCGCGTCGTTCGATGACGGACCACACTGTTTCCCACTTTTTTGCTGACGGTAATTCCCACCCTGTCGATTCCCAGACCATTGCCGCACATATACAGGACCAGGTAACGGTTGACAAAGGAAGTACCACACTCGTAGCAATTTTTAAAATCTGTATTTTTCTTCAGAGATTCCATATGTATTGAAATAATTGAAGACCCGTCTCCGGGTCTGTGCATGCCCTGCCGGCATGCTGCAGTCAGAATGATATATCTCACACCTTCTTTCGAAGGATGCGGGTATAACCACTGTTCAGCATCCCCGATATTGTTGTGCTGAACAGTTAAATTAAAATCTCTTATCGTACACAAAGAGCCATGCTGAATTCAGCATGACTCTTCTGCATTCTCTGATCAGACTGCAATCTGCTTTCTGCCTTTGCGCCTGCGTGCGGACAGGACCTTTCTGCCGCCCTTGGTGCTCATTCTGGATCTGAAGCCATGTACCTTCGCGCGCTGCCTCTTCTTAGGCTGATATGTCATTTTTGCCATCTCTCGTTTCCTCCTTAAGATAAAAGTAAGGTTCTGTCCACGGCCAACGCGTCCTTCCGTACTCCTGCGGAATATGGAAACTCTATACGCTCATTGAGGACAGATCCTCATCATGATGATTATGATCCTGCGGCTTTACCCCGCCGCGTGCGGCTGCGGCATACGTGGAGTCTCATATCCCTCGCTGCATCCGGAAATAACCGCGCCGGCTGCTCCGACGCTTCCTGCGATGCGGATACGGTTGCTGTCCAGGGCATACTTTTCCCGTAAAGTCGCTAACAGCAAAATTATATATAAAAGCTGTTTTGGCGTCAAGAAATATTTATCCACAAGATTTCCACTGAAAAATGTGGATAAACTTAATTCATATTTTTTCCGCACAAATATTCGACACAAAATGTGGATTTTTAAAATTTTTTTCAGGAACATGTTGTATCCCCAAAGTTATCCACAATTCCACAATTTCACTTATTCAATATTTTCACTTATCCACAAATTGTGCATAACTTGTGGATAAGTAGGGGATAAATCCACATTTTTCGTGCGTTTTCCCTGATTATAAGCCTGTTTACAATGTTGATATCTTATCCTCAAATCATTGTGGATTGGCGTGATTATTTTACTCATAATATTTATGAACATACTTATCCACAAATTGTGGAAATCCTGATTCGTTTGAAGTTTTCTTCTTTTTATTATATATTTGTATTCGCTTGTTACTTGATAAAAAAGTGGCGGCTTGCCGCCACTTTTACTTTTCGACCGGGTTTTTGCACGGATTTTCTCTTCCCACACCCCGAAATCAGAAGGATGTTCCGGAGGGCTGCGCATGAAATCTGAAATCCGGATCCGGTTTTCCACAATGAGGAACATATATGAGCCAGGAATTAATCAGAGAGAGATGGGAATGGATCAAGGAACATATCCGCACGGAGTACCGTCTTTCCAATGTCTCCTATTCAACATGGATCCAGAACCTCAGGATCGCTGATATCCGCGACCATGTGGTCTATGTCTTTATTCCGGCCAACAAACAGATCATGCTGGACTATATCACCAACAATTACAAGATGTGTTTCGAGGTCACGATCACAGAGCTGGTCAATGAAGACTACCGTGTGGAATTTCTTTTCCCCAATGCTGAGATCAAAAAAGAATCTGCCGCGGAGGAAGTGCCCGTCATGAGCAGTCCTCAGGCCCAGGTCCAGGCTGACAGTTCAAACCTCATTCCCAGATACCGGTTTGATACCTTCGTCGTCGGCAGGAACAACAATTTTGCCCAGTCCGCCTGCGTCGCGGTCGCCGAATCCCCCGGCAATAACTACAACCCCCTGTTCCTGTACGGGGGCGCCGGTCTGGGCAAGACCCACCTCATGCATTCGATCGGACATTACATTCTGGAAATGAATCCCTCCAAGAGGGTCCTGTATGTCACCAGCGAACAGTTCACCAACGAGGTCATCGAGTCCATCCGAAGCGGTAACGCGACGTCCATGGCCAGACTCCGGGACAAGTACAGGACTGTGGATGTCCTGCTGATCGACGACATACAATTTATAATAGGAAA
>DMAZ01000021.1:0-347 GCA_003446335.1 Lachnospiraceae bacterium
ATGGAAAGCATCATGCCCGGTGTCAGTTTTTTGGATCCGTGCAGAACGGAGACATTATCTTTCATGATCTGCTTCTCAGTGGTATTAAATCTGGCTGCCAGACCGGGAATCGTATCGCCTTTCTGTACGACGTAAGGAATTACCATCATTCCGCCTACGCCGCCGCTGATCTCGTTAAGTGTCTCCTCATTAAGAATATTATTCTGTTCGCTCATAGTAAACCTCCTGTGTGAACTGAATTCAATTATCTGTCTGCTGATATTATACAATCCTGTATTATTATACGGGGAAAAATGCGGACAGGGATAATAAATATTGCGCATTTTTAAGCCATTTTTAAGCTTTTT
>DMAZ01000021.1:400-4068 GCA_003446335.1 Lachnospiraceae bacterium
TTTAAACCTTCTTTATTCCGTTCTCTTTACTGTTTCTTATTCGAAGATGGGGGATCCTGCTGCTTAGCTGCGTAGTATTCCTTCAGCTTTACATCCAGAATGCCCTTTTCCGATTCTGTGAGTCCCTGTATCTGTCCGCCTCTGGTGGAAGCAAAGACCGCAGAGTCCGTAAAGACCGTGTCGTAGTTATTATTGTTATCGGAACCGGAGAACAGTGTTCTCCCCAGGAAATAGTTTTCCACCCCGGAGATATCAAGATAATCCATGATCGTAGGCGTGAAGTCCAGAGTCGTACGTCCCTCCACATCGATCTGCTGAGGTTCAATGCCTTTGTGATAGATGAAGAAAGGCATCTCATCCACTTCGGTATGGGCTCTCTCATGATCCGGAAAAGATTCTCTGAACAGACGGTCCTGGTAGGCTGCGTGATCTGCCGTGAAGAAAATGATCGTGTTATCCGCCAGGCCGCTCTCTTCAAATTTTTTCATGAACGCTCCGAACTGGCAGTCCAGGTTGTAATACTTGTTCAGCATGGAATCTGAGCCGTCACCGAACTTTTCATCCGGCGAATCGAGAGAAGTATGCGTTCCGAATGTATAGATGGCGGTGAGGAAGGGCTTATCGCCTCCGGCCTTTTCCGAAACTGTCTCGAAGAGCAGCGTATACGCGTCTTTATCGGAAATGGAGTCGGCCGGTCCGTTGCTCACGAATGCAGGGTCGCTGATGACCTCATCGAAATCCATGTCAAGAAGATAGTTCGTAAAGTTTATATTCCTGGTCTCCGTATTGATGAACGTTGTCGAGTATCCGCGGTCGGAGAGGATATCCTGCAGGGAGACCAGTGTGTTCCCGTCATAATTGTTCAGCTGGAATCCGGAATAGAGCTGGCCGCTCAGAGCACGGTATGTCGCAAATGTATGGTTGAAATAATTTGTAAAATTAATGGATTTTTTTTCGTAGGATGCAACATTTGGCATGATGCCCCGGCTGTCTGCAACAATGTTCTGAGAGAGACCTTCCGTGAAGATGACAATGATATTGGGTTTTTCCGGGAGTGTCTCGGGAAGCCTTATATTTCCGGCAATATATGTACTGTAGAAGGCGGAGGTGTAATCTTTGCTTTTATCGACAGATTTTGCCTGTGCCTGTGCGTCAATTCCCTGTCTGATCAGAGTGTAATAGGCAAAAAGCGGGGATGCCGAGCTGCCGTACCACATCGTGAAGATCAGTTCAGCCGCAAGGAAGAGCGAAAGAAGCCGTGCCTCGGCGGTCCTGCCGAATCCCACATGCCTTACGGGAATCAGAGAAAGAATCAGAGCTGCTGCCAATGCCGGAATGTATACAGCTGCCTGTCCGGAGAGATCCCGGACCGAATCCATGTTGGTCATCATGACCAGAGAAATGTAGGTGCTTCCGAACATGAGAACGACCATCTGAATGTTGTAGAGCAGCATAAGAAGACCATTTACGATCCATCCTGGGATGTGGTGCTGCCTGATCAGCATATTGGAAAACAGAAAAATGATGATCAGTTCAAGAGATCCCGCGATCAGGCACATAATTTCCCCGGTCTTAAGAAAGGTCAATGCTGTGAGCGCGATCGCGCATACATATTTCAACAGGGTGCTGATCAGCAGCGCGGCAGGATGTTTATAAGCCATGGATGCCCTCCTCAGAAAGAATGATATCAGACGCAATAAACGGAAGGAAGTGTGTGCCGAGTTTGATTCCGTCTTCTTTTATACAGTCACGATAGCTGCGGATCACAGAATCCGGTGACACTCCTTCGGGAATCGAACCTTCCGTAAGGTAGAGACAGCTCTGCATGCCTGCGTTCATCGGTCCGAAATAATCCATTTTCGGTGTATCACCGATAAAAAGGCAGTGCGGCATGAAGGAAGAGATATCCGGGAGGGTGGAGGCACCTGCGTCGTGTGTGCCGGTCGGATCATATCGAAGATAAGACTTTCTCGCGCACAATTCGTAGAATTTTCGATGGGGCTTCTCGAGACCTGTCTCCTCACTGAATGTAAAATGATCGAAAGCATCCTGCAGATCGATCTGCAGGATCTTTCGGTACTGCATATAGGATGTCATGTTGGATCCGATCGCGATGTCGACCCCGGTCTTTCTCAGTGCTGCGAGGAATTCACAGACGCCATCCTCGGCTTCCATACCGGCAAGGAAACCTTCCCAGTACAGGCGCGCCATATTCAGGGAATGGGGAAAGACCGGCCAGCCGTTGGTCTCACAGATGATCTGGCTGCGGACGAGCCGGCTGTGGGTCGAGGCGCAGATGAAACCGATCCGTTCGTTCTGGATATCCCAGCATCGCTTGATCTCACGGCGGATCTCCCCGGCGTCCACGCCGAAATGCCGTTCTGTGTATTCCCCGAGAGCGGCAACTCCTGAGGCATCCGCTTTGTTGTAGTTGTAAAGAGTGCCATCCAGATCAAAGATGACGGCTTTTATATCAGACATAGAAAGACCTCTCTGAATATATGCTCAGTCCACATAATTTCTGTTCACGTATCCCACCTCACCGGTGGATTCGACCCGCACCTTCATCATGGTACTGTTCGTGAGTTCCAGGATCAGGAGCCGGGTCCCGTCCGGCAGTCTGTTCAATTCCCCGGCCGATGTACTGGGCGCGTTCCGGAGCGTCAGATACTCGTTGACGTCCGCATAGCAATAATCTCCTACGGAGAAGCCATGGACCGGAGCGGAGCCGGAAGAACTCTTTCCGGCACGAACCATGGCATTCGGATTGGAAGAAATATAATCCGCATTAACGTAACCGGTGGCGCCCGAGTCAGCGACTGTTACATAGGCCATTCCGTTGGTCCAGCTGTGTACATACATGGCTGTGTACGGAGGCAGACGGTCCAGCTCACCGGCGCTCGTGCTTGCAGCGCTGCGCAGAGTCAGATAATCATAGACATCCGCATAGTAGACCGTGTCTGAAGAGACAGCGGGAGTTCTGCTTTTGCCTGCCCGTACAGTGGCACTGCCCTGGGGAGTAATGTAGTTCCGATTGACATAGCCGGCATATCCGTTGTCGACTGTCACGACCTTGACCATGGTATTATTGGTATATTCTGTGATATACATGGCCGAATAAGGCGGAAGCAGACAGATCGCCTTGGCACCGGTCGAAGGCGCGTCGCGGAGTGTCAGATATTCATACACATCCGCTATGTAGACCACATTATCAACGGAAGATATTTTCCCGCCGGCAGCTGCCGCATTCCGGTCGAGTACCTGTGGGGTTTCTTCCGGCACAGGCGTTGGTGTCGGAGTTGGAGTCGGTGTCATGGAAGGAGTCGGCGTCGGTGTCGGAGTCATGGAAGGAGTTGGCGTCAGTGTCGGAGTTGGCGTCGGCGTATTGGCCGTTTCCTTCTCATTATCCTCAGACGTCTCTTTTTCGGGGGCCTTGCTCTTCTCTACTTTCGAGGAGGATTTTTCTTCCCCTTCCGCATTTTCTTTATCGACGGAGATTACGGATTCCGTGACGGAGGGATCGATGTCCGTTTCCCGGAACGGGCGGACTTTATCCATCATTCTGCCCATGAGATAACCTGCGACAATGAGAGCCATACAGCCGGCTAAGACGAACGGAATGACCGGTAATCCGGAGCGTTTGCCGCCATTTGTCTCATGATTGTTCC
>DMAZ01000021.1:4168-8711 GCA_003446335.1 Lachnospiraceae bacterium
GCTGATTGTTCCGATACGGATTCCGGCTGTTTTGGTCCTGATCCTGCGGTCCGTTCCGATACCGGTCATTTATATGCCCCGCGGCGTTGACTGTTTCGGTCATATCCAGATTCAACGTATAGACATCGCCTCCCGCCCGCATAAATTGACCGGACAGAATGGATTCCAGCTGAGATTTCATCACCTGCGGAGACGGAAATCTCTGAGAAGGATTGAAGCGGCATGCCTGCAGGATGAGAATGGACATCTCCACCGATGCGTTTACAGGGGCCGGGAGATTTTCCTTTCCGGAAAGACGCATGGTAAGAGCCCGCTCTTTATCCATTGCGCTGACATGAGGGGCATACGGATCGAGGAAGGGTCCCCGATTATTATTGAGCAGTTTATACAGGACGATACCGAGGGCGTATGTGTCGACGCTTGCGTCATAATATTCGCCATGAAACATTTCAGGTGCCATATAATCGTAGGTGCCCTTTGAGGACATGACGCTCTGCACCTGAGACAACCTGCGCGCGATACCGAAATCGCCGAGTTTATAATCTCCGTCGGCGGAGATGAAGATATTGCCCGGCTTGATGTCGCGATGTATGATGTGATGTTTTTCGCAATAACAGAGTGCATTGCACAAGTCGATGCCGAGGGCTGCGGCTTCCTTCTCGGTGAAAGTCTTTCTGGACATGATCTCAGTCAGACAGGTCAGATACTCCATCCGGATGAAGATGTCCCACCGGAGCTCGTTCGGATATGCGCATACTTTATAGTCTTCTACAGTAACGATATTGGAAGCGCCTCTGAGATCCATCATCAGGGAGATCTCATCTATACAGCCGTTAACGACCTCCTGAAAATATTGCCTGGTAGACTGTTCGTCCCTGTTTTCCGCACGGACAGCATCGATCTGTGCCTGTGACTGCGGTATGGAGATGACCTTTACTGCAGAGTAGTACACTCTGCTTCCGACCTGCCTTGAGACGCGGTACACCTCGCCATAGGCTCCGGAACCTGCTTTTTCTTCAATATTCCATTCCGGCCAGAAAGTAGTCATGTTGTCTATTGCTGCCATTGGAAAATCCTCCGTCGGTAATCATTCGGCAAATGCGGACAGAAACTGCATACATTATATCATTCATTGTATGTCTGCTGTAAAAAAATGTGAAGAATGGCTTCAAACATGCTATCATGGAAAAGGGTATTTAATCTCTGACATGGGATACAAAGTAAGCGTCAGAGATTAAAAGCTTCAGCTACACAATGCTCCACTGGAGCATTGTTACGCATGCTTAGGCACGGCGGATCGCAGCCGCGCATTAAGGAAGGTGCTTCGCACCATGCGCGGCGCGGCAAGAACGCCGAGGCGTTCTTGATCAACTTGACGGGGGACAATATGCGGAAAGTTAGTACGATTTTGATTATATCATGTGTGTTGATTCTTTCACTCGGTACCGGAGTAGTTCTGGGAATTGTATCCCGCAATAAAGAGTCAAAGATGGATTCCGAAAAAAGTCTGGAACAGCACACGAAGGAAGTTCAGGGGGAGAAAGCAGGCACATCTGCTGAAGTCGATACGACCGGACAGAATGCAAATGCCGGGGACGGAACGGAATCTTCCCCGGCCGGGGATGATCAGGAGGCGAAGAGCGTTCCGACCGGCAGCTTTGCCGACAATTCTGCGGACGTAAGTCAGGTATCTTCCGTTCTGAACAGCCCGCCGGAGAGCACTGCGGCAGACGGAGGGGAAGCTGTACCGCAGGCAGATTATACGAATGTTGATTTTGTGAGCACGGAATCTTCTTTTTATACCTATGAACAGATGATGACCGATCTTACGGAGATGTCACAGGCCTTTCCGACACTTCTGACCGTCAATACGTGCGGGACTTCTCCGGACGGACGCTCAATACCGGAAGCGGTGCTTGGAAATCAGGGAAGCGGCAGGCACCTCTTTATACAGGCATCCATCCATGCCAGGGAATATATTAACACGCTCGTCGCCATGGAGCAGATCGAGCAGATGCTTGTTCACCACGCCGATGCCTCTTATGGGGATGCGACCTACGATGAACTGCTCTCTGAGGTCTGTTTTCATATTCTGCCGATGTCTAATCCGGACGGCGTCACGATCAGCCAGGTGGGAATTGACGGGATCCGGGATGAAGGCCTGAAGGAAATCCTCATGAACTGTTATCAGAACGACCTGAATAACGGGCGCACGTCTTCCGATATGGGCACCTATTGGAGCACATGGAAAGCCAATGCCCGCGGCGTTGATCTCAACCGCAATTTTGACGCCGGATGGGAGACGTATGAGGGCGTATCCTATCCTTCTTCTGATCATTATAAAGGTGAATTCCCGGTCTCTGAGCCTGAGACACAGGCGATCGTTAATGCCGTACATGCATGCGGAGCGGTACTTACTATTTCCTATCATTCGATGGGAGGTGTCCTCTACTGGGATTATGGCAGTACAGGGGAGGTGTATGAGCAGGATGCAGCTCTTGTGAATCTTCTCTCTTCCGTTACCGGTTATCCTGCGACTTCTTCTGTGCAGAGTTCACAGGATGCGGCAGGCTGCAGCGATTACTTCGTTCTTAAGGAAGGAATTCCGTCCGTGACCATTGAGAACGGGTATACTCCATGTCCGATCGGTATCGAAGAGTTTCCGACCATATGGAACTCCAACGATGATCTCCTTCCGGCACTGGCATTTGCTTACCGGTAACAGGAAAAGAGAGTCGGCGGAACTGGAAAAAAAAGTGGCTTTATGATAATTTATGAGTGAGCATGACAGAAGCTCGATCTATGGAGGGAAAAATTATGGTATGTTCGAACTGCGGAACGACGGTGCCGGACGGGAGTATGTTCTGCCCGGAATGCGGTACTCCGCTGCAGACGAATCCTGAACCTGGTCTGGACAGTCAGGAAGGCGGAAATTATTCTCAGCAGTATATGGAAATGACCGAAACGGGGACAGCCGGCCGTATGCCCGGAAGTCAGTACGGTCAGAATAATCAGTACGGACCGAACGGTCAGTACGGTCAGAATAATCAATATGGTCCGAACGGAGAATACGGTCCTGACGGCCGTTTTGATCATTCCCAGATGACCAACAATATGTCGTCGACGGATTATATATACGAACAGACGATGACCTCCGGCACACAGGGCGGGAACCGGTACGGCGGCAGCCAGTACGGCGGGAACCAATACGGAGGAGGCCAGTACGGAGGAGGCCAGTACGGAGGAGGTCAGTACGACGGCGGTCAGTATGGCGGCGGTCAATACGGAGGAGGTCAGTACGGCGGAGGCCGGCAGGGAGGGTACGGAGGCGGTAACAAGCCGCCCAAAAAGTCGCTGATCCCGATCATTGCGTCAGCCATAGCAGTCATTGCGCTGCTCGCTGTCGTTCTGATCATCTTCAGGCCTTTTGACAAAGTGCGCAAAGACGATGATTCATCTGCTGCAGACGGTGACATTTCTGTTTCAACGGAAAGTGTGGAGTCTGACGGAGGCGGCGGAAAAGCATTCGGGGATCCGACGCCCACATTGACGCTGACACCGACGCCGACGGCTACACCGACCCCGACGCCGACTCCGAGCCCCTCACCGACACCGCTTCCGACGCCGACGCCGACCCCGATCCCGGCTCCTACAGCGACACCTGTACCTCCGGCACCGGACACGATCACCGTGTACGGCGGTGTACAGGCACCGGCTTCGGATTTCCTTTTCCCGGAAAGCAGCAGCACATATCTGTCTTATGAAAGGATGAATCAGGTCCTGGAATCTTCGGATCAGAATACGATGCATGCGCGTTCACAGCTTGCGATCAACGAGCTTCTGGCCAGATACGGATATACCTTTACCAGCTCTTCTTCGACAGCTCAGGATGCGAGAAATCAATTCGAGGGAAAAGGATGGTATCAGTCTGTACAGAGTATGTGCCCTTCGAATCAGTGGGATGTCCTTCGGGACAATTACTTTAACAGCTATGAGCGGGCGAACTTTAAGGCATTGAATGACTGGCAGAAAGATCACGGCGTTTATTATTGATCTTCTTAAACTTCCGATTTTTATGATGGCGGCTTTGCTTTGATATGGCGGCTTTGCTTTGATAATGAAGGCGGAAGTTGAGTAATATGTACAAAATGTTCATTGACTTCATGGGAGGCTTACAATTTTCGATTTTAAGGAAGTAATAAAGAGACACAGAAAAAAAGTAATTCTGGGAACGGCTGTCTGCGCAGCCGTTCTTGGCGTGGGTATTTTTATGCCGGTCCGGTTGAAAGTGAAACAGACCGGTACGCTTCATCAGCATACAGCTCTGACAGAAGAAGATTTTGATGTGCAGACCAGCACGTTGTTCGGTATCGACCGGGAGACGGATGACTTTAAAGTTGTCTGGGGCGGGTGGACGGAAGAGGCCAAGAAGGATCTTCTCGCTCAATCAGGCGGCGGAGAAGGGAGCAGGTCGGATGGTTCGAAGGAGGAACGGCCGGATGCGTCTGACGTCTCGAAAGAGGAACAGCCGGATGCATCTGAC
>DMAZ01000219.1 GCA_003446335.1 Lachnospiraceae bacterium
GAGAGCCTGACGGTTACCATGAAGAATGGGGATCAGTTCGTGATTAGGGTGACGGATGCGCAGATCACTAAGAAATACATCAGCGACAGCGGTGAAACGTGGCTGATTACGGTTGCCTATGGCGAAGACGCTATGATCCCGGATGGCGCGGATCTTGAAGTCAGAGAAATCCTTTCAGGCAGCGAAGAATACAGCTCATATTATGAGCGTGCAAAGGAACAGCTCGGCATTGACGAAGAGAGCACCTCGACGGATACAGAAGATCCGGAGGGCATGCTTGTGGAGGAGAATGTATCTCCGGAGGGGGGTCGTTCGCTGAATATTTCCCTTCCTCTTACGGAGGATTCGGTGAAAAAGGATGCCGTCTTTGCCCGGTTTTTCGATATCCGTATCGTATATGAAGGCGAGACGATAGAGCCGAAAGCTCCGGTAACCGTTATGGTGGAATACGCGGACTTACCGCAGGTCGATGAAAACACATCTGCCTGTGCGGTGCATTTTGCAGCGGACGGGATAGAGGTGATTGACGCGGAGGTCACCGGGCAGGAGAACAGGGATGCATCGGCAACCGGAGAAAACAGCGGACAGATCTGCTTTGAACAGGGAAGTTTTTCTGTAACAGGCACGGTGCTGACGGTCGGCCAGAACTGGAATAATCTGACCAGCGGCAGACAATATGTTATGTATGTGACTTACAACGGAAATACCTACGCCGTAAGACATGACCGCCAGCTGACCCCCGTGATCGTGAATGGAGGAAACCTGACATTTGCCAACTTTACGGAAGTGTCCGAGGTAAACGAGTATCTGTGGGACTATACAAGGACCACGACCGGTTTTGGGTGGGGAGCTACGAATCATCACTTTATTTCCTATTCGCAGGGGAATCAGACATTCTACCTGGACCCCAGCGATGCAACCGATATTTCGCATACCCAGAGAGAACTGACCCGGGAAACCAATGGACGGATTCATTCCGGCAATAATTACCTGGGCGTAAATGTTAATAACATCGTCGGCCTGCAGAACGTTAACAATGCCGTATCGATTCAATTCGCGAATGCCTTTGCGAAGGATAAAAGCGTTACGGTACATTTTGTGGACCGCAACGGAAATCCGCTCACGGGTACCAGCTATACCGGAGAAAACAACCAGGTTATTCAGAACAGTGATGGGACATTCACGATTCCGTACAACTGGCACGGCTCGCCCGCAGCAGGCGATATACTGCTCAACGATCATTTCTCTCTGCCGGGCTACACTTATGCGAATGCTCACCTGGCCGGAAACAGAAACGGAACGGAAGCGCTTACGTATGACGGCCTTATTATCGATGCGAAACTTACACAAAAGGGCAACAATCTTTATTATTACACTGACAGAGGAGATAACGCACAATACGGGAATCTGCAGGAGACGAATTTTAATAATGCGCTTCAGGTGTATGCGTCTAACGGCAGCGATACTTTGGTAAACTATTCTCCGGCGAATACGGATAAGGATATCTATGTGATCATGGATCCCGTATACCACGGAACCTCCGGATCAGGCTCAGGTTCCGGATCAGGCTCAGGTTCCGGAGATGATTATGATATAAATGATCCGGATTTTCTTAAGCGAATGGATCCGAACGGAGATGGAACTTATAAGATCTCACTGAGTGTGACCGGGAAGTCCAAGAATCAGACCACCAATCCCAAGGCGAACGTTCTGCTTGTTGTGGATACTTCATCGAGTATGGTCACGAATAACACGGAAAACGGTACTACGCGGCTGCATGATACACAGGAAGCGCTGCTGGATCTGGTGGGAGGTGAAAGAAACCAGCAGGGACAGCGCGAAGGAGGACTTCTTTCAAACAACTCACTTCCAGGTAAGGATGCCGATACCGTAGAAATTGCCATGATCTCCTTCGATGGCGGTACTGTGAACGAGCTTGGGTGGGGAACCAGCTTTACTGATTTTAGAAACAGGGTCAACGGATTGACGGTCCACCGCGGCACAGACTGGGAGGACGGTCTGAAGCTCGCATACAGCATTGCTTCCGCCAAGAGAAGCGCTGAGCCGGAAGAGGCAACTTTTGTTGTATTCTTCACCGACGGTGAGTCCTCGCAGTATACAAATTTCCATGGAACCGGAGATTATAACCCGGGAGGCTTTGAAGGCGGTTACCGAAGATGGTACAGTTATTATCTTTCCAGTTATGCCGCCTGGGATGAAGCGAGAGCGATCGTGAACGACGGAATCCGGCTGTATGGCATTTACGCTTATAATGCAGCGAGCGGGCAGGCGCTGCTGCATAATGCCATCAAGTATGGCTACAACACGAATTCGTCGCTGAGCGGAACATATTTTTACGGGGCCGACGGATCCGGTGCTTTAAATGCTGCATTTGCAAACATCCTCAAATCGATCAATGAGTCTGTCGGTTCAACGAACGTAAAGATGCACGACGATATTACAGGTCTTACCAGCGTAGGTATATCTGCGACAGAGACAGAGGGCATCTTTAATGGCTTTAAGTATACCCGCTCCGGCGGCAGATATCCTGCGGGAAGTGAATGGACAGATGCTCCGCCGGCAATCTTTGTGACGGATGCGGACAGCGGTGAGAAGTATGTCCAGTGGGATCTGGATGACAGCATACTGGAAGACGGGGTCACTTATACGGTAAGCTTCACTGTCTGGCCAAGCCAGGAGGCATATGATCTGGTCGCAGATCTGAATAACGGACTGAGAAGCTGGGATTCTTTGAGCGATGATGTACAGGCACAGATTATCCGGATCCCTTCCGGCTCAGGATATCGGTATGAGCTTAGAACGAACCCTCCCAGCCGGGATGAAAATGGGATTATCAACAATGAGATTTCCTTTGACAAGGTCGTTACAGAGATTCTTGATGAATTGCCGGATGGCGTACAGACAGACACGGAGTATCCGCAGCAGGACGGGAGTGTTATTACCTACACGGAGAATGATGATCACACTTATACCATGACGGTCGTTACCCACAAGGAAACTGCCTTCAACGATCCCGAGCGGAATATGGGACTGGAGGACACAATTTCTAAAGTTGTGAAAAAGTGGGTCTCCGACCTGCAGCTGCGTCAGCTGGTTGAATATCTTTATGATACATCCACCGGCATATCCAGAGAGATTGTAATCCCCTTTATTATCAATCAGGATGAATCTAGCTATGGAGACAGAATCAATCTCGGGTGGAATCAGGAGGGCAGCGGCACAGGCTATACATGGGCGGATGCCTCACAGGATGTGACCGTGGGCGATAATTCGTACACGATCGGTACGGAATGGGCCAAACGGTTTGATATCGCAGTCGGCCTGGTGCTCAGTTATGATAACGCCATAGCCAGAGGTATCGATATAAACGACACCTCGAAATATACTCCGGTCACATATAATAACGAAACGTACTATCTTCTGGAAGATGGTCACGACTATTATATTAATGAGCCGGCCGTTGCGGCACTGCTGGGATATCGGTTTGATTTCTCTACTCGGGTTTATCATCCCATGCTGGTGAACGGCACTCTCAAGAGCGTAACAATCGAGAACGGTGTCATTACGGATATTTTCCCGGACGGCAATGCCAGTCTGGGCGGCCTGGTGGGTGAGAATATTCTACGCGGCGGTATCAACTTGCGCAAGATCCTGCAGGACGATCAGGGAAATGTTATTCCGGATGAAACGCAGGTAGATGATGAGTTTACGTTTACGATCGTGTTGGAAAACGATGCGGATATTACGGAAACTATTGAAGGGACAGATGTCACCCATAAGGTTTTTGAGGGGGATGACATTCCCTGGTATTCTGTAAACGGCAACTACTACCATGACAGCGAGGGCAATTATTACAGCTCCGAGGGCGAGGGCATAGAAGGCAATATCATGGCGATTCCGGAAGGAAATGCCGGGACGAGGGCAGAAGCTACGATCAGCATCAAGAGAACGGATACCGTGCGAATCGCCAACATACCCGCCGGAACCACCTTTAGTATTCTGGAGACGGAAAGAGACGACTACATTTTTGTGGAAGCTGAGAGGCATGTGACAGGTACAGATGTCTACAGCGCTTCGGTGGTTCCGCCTGCAGCACCGCTTATCAGCGGAGAAATCGTTCCGAATAAAGAGACAAACGTTACTTTTACAAACCGAAAGGTCGTCAAATATCAAGTGGATATTCTCAAGAAGAGCATGTCTACAAATCAGGCGCTTCCCGGCGCAGTGTTTGACCTGTACGGAGACGATTATTACATAAAAGATGAACAGACAGGTGAACCTACATCAACGGTAAATGCGCAGGCTGTTCCACGCAGGGCGAATCTTGTAAGCGGCAGTGATGGTCTTTTGCCTTTGGGAATGCTCAGCAGCGGAACATACTATCTGGTAGAGAGACAGACTCCTCCGGGTTACATTCTGATGACGGATCCTGTGGAAATCATTGTGGACAAGGACAGTACAGCTACGAAAATGGTGAACGGAGTTGCACTGCCGCTCTATGTGACGTATCACCAGAAGGATTACAGTGGTTCCTACAATAATGAAGGTATCGAAATTGATGTGTCAACGGAACAAACCTCGGACGGAACGGTTACAACGTATGCTTATACATTGACTGCAATGAACAATACAGGCGCGGAACTTCCCAACGCCGGCGGTCCTGGCACCAGACACTATATCCTCCTCGGCATCCTGCTCGCAGGCCTCGCCGGCATGGTGCTTGTACTGCGTAATAGGACAGCGTAATAAGACAGTAAGATAAGAAAGGCTGATCTTCAGGCAACTGGGGGTCAGCTTTTCTATTGGGCAAAAGTTGCGCCTTGAAAAAGCCTTCCGCCTATGATAACATTTTTATGGGGGCACATAAAGGGGGAGCTGAATTCTATTTGCTACCAAATTCATCAAGCAAAGGAGGAATCGATGAATGAATTCAGCAAACCTAAAGTATAAGGATCGTTTGTTTAACGCGATTTTTGGAGCAGAGGAAAACAAGTCGTGGACACTCAGCTTGTATAATGCTGTAAGCGGTTCTTCGTATACGGATCCATCAGCCATAACCATTACAACGATTCACGAAATTATGTATCTGAGCATGCACAATGATGTCTCGTTCTTGATTGGCAATGAAATGAATCTGTATGAGCAGCAGTCGACATATAATCCCAACATGCCCTTGAGGATGTTGATGTATATCGGGCATCTATACGATAAGTATTTGCGCGAAGAAAAGCTGAACAGATACAGCAGTCAATTGCTGAGAATTCCTGCTCCTATCCTGGTGGTCTTCTACAATGGGAAGAAAGAACAGCCTGAGAAAACTGCTTTAAAGTTGTCCGATTCGTATCCTGAAGGAATTAGTGGTGCTGTTGAGGCAATTGTGATCATGCTGAATATCAATTCCGGCAGGAACAAAGAGCTTATGGAGGCCTGTAAGCCGTTGGCAGAATATGCCTGGTTTGTAGAAGAAGTACGCAAGAATACCCGCAACACAGACAAGGAAAGCCGAGTGCTAGCTGTAGATCGGGCAATTACAGCTGTACCGGATGACTTTTTGATCAAGCCCTTTTTAGAGGCGCACAGAGCGGAGGTCAGAGGAATGATGTTGGAAGAATACAATGAAGCGGAACAGATGGAACTCTTCAGGCAGGATGGCGTGAAAGAAGGCCGAAAAGAAGGCCGAAAAGAAGGCCAAAAAGAAGGAAAGATCCTTGGAACGATTGAAACCATGAGGGATGATGGGAA
>DMAZ01000077.1:0-2027 GCA_003446335.1 Lachnospiraceae bacterium
ACGATATAAAATTCCGCCTTGTTGTTTGTGCGGTCTCTGTATTTCCGGCGAATGATCTTTTTGAAATCGGGAATCGCTTCCTCGGCCACGATGCTGACCGTGCAGCCGCCGAATCCTGCTCCCGTTATGCGGGAACCCAGTACACCCGGAATCGTGAGGGCAAGATCGACCAGAAAATCGATCTCATCACAGGAGATTTCATAGTCGTCGCGCAGAGATGCGTGGGAGGCAGTCATGAGCGCGCCGAAGCGGACCAGATTGCCTGCCCGGAGGGCTGATACGGCCTGGATCGTGCGCTGACTTTCATAAACGGCATGGCGTGCGCGCTTTGTAAGGGTCTCATCCATGATGATGTCCTTGACACTGTTGAACTGGTCAACGGACAGATCACAGAGATTGTCAACATTCATGACGGACTTTATTTTTTTCAGGGCAGCCTCACACTCTTTGTAGCGCGCTTCGATCGTCGGCGTGACCAGTGTATGCATGACCATGCTGTTCGTAATGACAATTTTATAATTGCCCAGCTTCAGAGGCGCATACTGGCAGGAGAGCTTTTTGGTATCCAGAAGAATCGCGTTCTCCGCACGCCCCATGGCGCACGCGAACTGATCCGTGATACAGCTCTTCGTCCCCGTGTAATGGCGCTCGGTATAATTGGCATAAAGGGCGATGTCGATATTCGTCAGTTTATAAAAGCCATACACCTCACGGAGCATAAAACCCGTCAGGACTTCAAGAGATCCGGAGGAGGAGAGACCGGACAGCGGAGGAATGTCTCCGCCGATCACGATATCGCAGCCTGTATCCATTCGGAAGCCGTGTTCTTCAAATGCCCACATGACTCCCTTCATGTAGTTCGCCCATCCTCTGTCGACGAGCGGCTGGAAATGATCCAGCGAATCGGTACGGATACCGGCTCCTTCGTAATTGATGGAATAGAAACGGAGTTTTCTGTCACTGCGTCTGCGGATGGCACCGTATGTTCCGAATGATACTGCGCAGGAGAAATTATATCCCCTGTTATAGTCTGTATGATCGCCCATCAGATTTATACGCCCCGGTGAAAAGAAAGTATGAATTTCACCTTCCGTGCCGAATAATTCATAAAATTTTGTCAGTATATCCTTAGTTGTCAAAACGGCACCTCCTTTTTTCTCATTTTCTATTTTATAAAGAGTACCTTGCAAATGCAATGTGCTAAATCACTAAAGAATACCGGAAAAGTCGTTATTATGTACAAAAAATGAAGATGAATTAACTGAAAAATAACTAAAAATGCAAAAAATGTATCGGATGACGGATAGTTTCCGGTGTGAGTAATGACTTTCCATTTTGATATATTTGGTGTACAATGACCAAATGAGACTCAGAAATGTACCGGAAGCAAAGACAATTGTAGAAAACAGCCCCTACGTGATCGCCGATCCCTATCCAAGGCGCGGACAGTGGAAAACATATTCCGAAAAACCGCTTTATGTGGAGATCGGTATGGGGAAAGGGCGGTTCATCATGGAGACCGCAAAAAGACATCCCGACCGGGAGTTCATCGGTGTGGAACGCTATGAAAGCGTGCTGTACAAAGCATGCGAAAAGATGGCCGGGAAGCCCGACAGAAATCCTGCATCACTTGCGATCGAGGCGGAAGAACGAATGAGGGAAGAAGCAGATACTGGTATGCCGGAGACGGAGGAGGCCGGTGAAATATTTGCCGCACCCGATAACCTTCACTTCCTGAGAATGGATGCGCGGGCGCTGCCGGATGTATTTGCCCCCGATGAAGTTGACGGGATCTATCTGAATTTTTCGGATCCGTGGCCAAAGGCGAGACATGCAAAACGCCGCCTGACTTCCAGGCAGTTCCTTGCGCTGTATGAAAAGTTCCTGAAAGACGGGGGAGTCCTGGAGTTCAAGACGGACAACCGGCCGCTCTTTGATTTTTCCGTGGAAGAATTTTCCGGGGCGGCGCACTGGGAGCTGAAAGAGATCACGTATGACCTGCACCATGATGACGTGATGGGAAAAGA
>DMAZ01000077.1:2230-3312 GCA_003446335.1 Lachnospiraceae bacterium
AATGCGGAAAGCATAATTGTGACAACGGGATATTGTCATAAGAACGGTTGAATGTTAAAATCAAATCATAGAAACGAACGAATGTTTTGAACAGGAGGTAATTATGGTAGTAAAAGTTACAGAAGAGACATTTGAACAGGAAATCCTTCAGTCCGAACTCCCGGTACTTCTTGACTGCTATGCAGACTGGTGCGGTCCCTGCAAGATGATGAGTCCGGTCGTTGACAAGATGGCAGAAGTGTTCGAAGGAAAGCTTAAAGTCTGCAAGCTCAATGTTGATGAGGACGGCGGAGCCGTCATGGAATACCGTGTCATGTCCATCCCCAACTTCCTGTTCTTCAGGAACGGAGAGGTAGTCAAGAACGTTGTCGGCGGAATGGATCCGGGTTCCTTTAAAAAGATCATTGAGGGAGTTCTTGCATAATAAAGGAGACGGACAACATGGACAGCTTATACATCGTAGTACCGGCTTATAATGAATCGGAAAATATTGAGGCGCTCGTTAATGACTGGTATCCGGTAATAGAGGCGCACTGCGGTGACGGCAGATCCCGGCTTGTCGTTGTCAATGACGGCAGTAAAGACGATACATATGAGAAACTTCAGGATCTTGCGGCAACGAGGCCCTATCTCACGGCCCTCACGAAGCCGAACGGCGGTCATGGCCCGACTCTGATCTACGGGTATCGGTACGCGATCGCAGAAGGAGCGGATTATATTTTTCAGACGGATTCAGACCGGCAGACTCTGCCCACTGAGTTCGAAGGATTCTGGAAGAGAAGGAAAAAATATGACGCGGTCATCGGAAAGAGGCTTGTACGCGGGGACGGGAAAATGCGTGCTTTCGTGGAAAAATTCCTCTGTTTCCTTCTCCGTCTGTTCTTCCGTGTAGCACTTCCGGATGCCAATGCACCTTTCCGGCTCATGAAGCGGGAGCTTCTCGAGAAGTATATAGGAAGATTTGAGGACGACTACAATCTGCCGAATGTCATGCTCACCACTTTCTTTGCTTATTATCATGAAAAAATGAGGTTCGTGCCGATCACGTTCCGCCCGAGGCAGGGAGGAAAGAACTCGGTCAA
>DMAZ01000110.1 GCA_003446335.1 Lachnospiraceae bacterium
CATCCGGCATGGCATCCGGCATACTATTCGGGGTATTATTCGTTGCGATACTGTGCGCAGTCAAACTGATCCGCGGAAAAAATGTCATGGAAGAGTACGACGAGAGACAGCTTCTTGCCCGGTTCAAAGCCTATCAGATCAGTTTCTATATTCTGCTTTGCGGAATTATAATTGACGCCTGCCTGAAAATGTTCCGCTTCGATTTCTATGAGGATCCGCTCGGAGAACTCACAGCTGTTATGACTGCTGTCGTGGTCTTTGCAGTAATAAGTATCAGACAGGACGCTTTTACAGGGCTGCATACAAAACGAAAACCGCTGCTTCTTCTGTATGGGGTCATATGCCTGTCACAGTTTTTGGGTACGGTGGGTTACATAATGCATGGCGAGCTGATCGAGAACGGCAGGCTGACTGTGCGATGCATATCTCCGGTCACACTGGCTGTTTTTCTGATTGTTTTCGTGATGATGCTTATGCAGCGTAATGAAACGAGGGAGGAGTGATGAAAAACCTGAAGCTGAAATCTGCCAGGGCTGCCAAGGATTATTCCCAGCAGCAGCTGGCGGACATCATCGGTGTCTCAAGACAGACAATTAATGCTATAGAGAAGGGTGACTACAATCCGACGATAAAGTTGTGTATTGCTATCTGTAAAGCGTTGGATAAGACGCTGGATGAAATTTTCTGGGAATAAAAGAACGAAATCAGACTAACTGATACTTTTTGATCAGCTTCCGGAATCTCTCATCCGCCAGTTCGGACAGTTCGGCTTCGAGTTCTTCATATACGGAAAGCAGATCGTGACCCTTATCTGTAACTTTAGCGGTACCGCCGGTCAGACCTCCTGCCTGACGATCCACGATATTATATCCGAATTTTTCCTCACAGCTCCGGATAATGGTCCAACCCTTGCTGTAGGAAAATCCGCAATTTTCACAGGCTTCCCGCACATTGCCGCATCGATCGATCTCCCTGAGCAGGCTGACGGTCCCCGGTCCGAAGAACATGGATGTGCTGGCAAATGATAACTTGACGACAGGATGAAGAATCCTGTCGTTATGTATATCTACCAGCTTTCGGAAATCATCCTGTGTGTCCGCATCGGTCACAGCTCCTTCATCTTCAACCATGATCCGGGCAGTGGAGCCTTCAGGGAGCGACTTATAGGCGCCCTTCATACCCTGTTCTCCACTGTATGACAGAATATACGGGAGTACATCACCGTTAAGAAGAAGGGGATGACCGGCTTTGCCTCCGCTTTCCGGGATAACGACTTTGACTTGTGGGTCTGTGTCCATCATCTGTATTTCAGCTTTTACCGTCTGATCGGTGAAAAAAGGAACATCGACAGGGCAGAAAAAGACCCTGTCACAGCGGCCGTTCAGATATTGAAGCCCCAGCCGGGCCGAATCGAACATCTGGGAGTGCTCATAATTTTCATTTCGGATGAATGTGACGTCAAAACCTCTGAGTGATTTCTCGAGCTGATCGGCATTGAATCCGGTCACCATCACGATATCTCTGACGCCTGCGCGTCTGAAATTGACGATGACTCTCTCGGCGAGGCTCATTTCTCCGATCTTCATTAACTGCTTGAACTGTTTCATACGGGTAGACATACCTGCTGCGACAATGACGGCTCCGTATCTCATCTGGATCCTCCTGGAGTTGAATTTCTTGCATGGCAGCTCAGACCTCTCCGCATACGGGAGGCATAAGCCGGTATCTTGAGGAAATGATCTATCTTTTATTCATCCATGATTTCGTCCAAAATGTCAAGAGCGGACTTAATAAAGTAAGGGCACTTCTCGATGAAGATCCCGCTCGCCTTCGCCTTCTCCAGATCACCCTCTCTCGAAAAGTCATATTCTTTGAGCAATTCCCTGCATACCAGCGAGCTGTTGACATCCTTGAATCTGCGCTTGAACTCGGCCGTTTTGGCGATCATGCGTGCATTTCCCTCTTCGTCACCGAATTCGTAGTGTCCGTATCGGGCACCGATCGCCGCCAGTGCGCCGGAAACAGCACCGCACATCTCTCCGTCAAAAGCGCCGCCTCCGAACGGTGTCAGCATGCGAACGGCAGTTTCCTCGTCCAGATCGAGATCATCGGCCCATTGTCCGATGACCGGTGTGAACAGCAAAGGAAAATCGGATCCGGTCATGTGTATACGCTTAGAGGAGACAACAGGCTTTCCATCCGGGTATAACCTCAAGAAGAAGCCGCTTACGCGCCGCGCATGGAGCGGTAAGAACGCCGGGGAGTTCTTGAAAATTACAACTTTGCGTTTAATAGTAAGCGGAAAGCTTTTGTGATATGATAGTTGCAGAATAAGGAGGGAAAGAGATGCTGGAAATTAAGGGAAAATATAATACTGCCGTCTGCTATGCCTCCGTGATCGAGGAGGAAGCAATCGAACAGATCCGCCGTATGTGTGATTACGAATTCACAGAAGGAAGCAGGATCCGCATTATGCCGGATGTCCATGCAGGAGCCGGCTGTACGATCGGCACAACGATGACCGTCACGGATAAAGCCGTTCCGAATATTGTCGGTGTTGATATCGGATGCGGAATGTATACGGTCAATCTCGGCAAGGCGGATATAGATTTTGAAAAGGTCGATGAGGCGGCGCATTTTATTCCGTCAGGGATGAATGCCTGGGCGGAAAAGCGCGAACCTTTCGATTTCGAGTCTCTCCGCTGCTACAGCCGGCTGGGTGATATGAGCTGGCTCGAGAAGAGCCTTGGAACACTGGGCGGCGGGAATCATTTTATAGAAATCGATGAGTCGGCCGACGGGACCAAGTATCTGATCATCCACAGCGGGAGCCGCAATCTGGGGCTCCAGGTGGCAAAGCTGTATCAGAAACAGGCAATCTCGCTGCTTAAGGGCAATAAGTCCTTCAAGCTGGAAATCGATGAAGTGGTCCGCAGCTATCGGGAACAGGGCAGGCAGAGAGAAATTCAGGAAGCTCTGGAGGAGCTGAATAAAAACAGGAAAGTCGTGACAATACCCGATGACTTATGTTATCTCTACGGAGAAGATCTGAAAGATTATCTGCATGATGTTGAGATCTGCCAGCAATTTGCCAGAAGGAACAGAGAAATCATGGCAGAGGTCCTTCTCCGGCGGACCGG
>DMAZ01000184.1 GCA_003446335.1 Lachnospiraceae bacterium
TCGATCATGATAATCCATTTCTTAAGTAAAGTTGTCAAATCATGCGTACGTGCGTACAAGCGTACGGAGCCCATCCAGGGTACCGTCTGTACGCATGTACGTACGAACACAAAAATCAGGAAGTCTTTACCACTACAGAGTTTGAAGGAGGAGCAGACACTATGGCAGCACCGCAGTACGCGATCATGCGATTTATGAAATATAAGGGGCCGGAGATCGGGAAGATCGAGGCCCATGACGAAAGAACAAAAGAGAGTTATGCCAGCAACCCGGACATCGATCCAAGCCGGACACATCTGAATTTCCATCTGGTCGAACCTCAGGGGCGGTACCGGGCAGAGGCCGAACGGCAGATTAGAGAAGCAGGATGCCGAACCCGGACGGACAGCGTGCGACTGGTGGAGACGGTGATCACCGCCAGTCCTGAGTTTTTCCAGAATAAGAGTATGAAGGAAATCAGAACCTTTTTCCGGGAGGCATTGGAGTTCATCAAACAAAAACAGAATCCGAATACCATCATTTCAGCCGTGGTGCATATGGACGAGAAAACGCCCCATATGCACCTTTCTTTTGTCCCGCTGACGGAAGACGGCAGACTTTCGGCAAAAGAGATCATCGGTAACAAGAAGAAACTCACCAAGTGGCAGGATGCCTACTGGGAGCATATGGTCAAAAGGTTCCCGGAACTGGAACGCGGCGTAAGCGCCAGTGAGACCGGAAGGGACTATATCCCTCCCCGGGTCTTCAAAGAGATGACACGGCTCAATAAACAAAGGGAGAAGCTGGAGGGGCTGCTCTCTGAGGTCAATGCCTTCAATGCGAAGGCTAAGGCTGCCGAGATCGGTAAGGTGCTGGATAAGTATATCCCAAGTGTAGAGAAGATGAGCACGCAGGTCCGGAAATACAGCAAGGTTTTCGGTTCCATGAAGGCTGAAAACGCGGCTCTTGAGCTGCAAAATGAAACTCTGTCCGCTGAACTGAAAGAATCGCAGCAGGAAAGTATCCTGAAAAAAATGGCAGATCTGAAGCTGCAGCATGACTACGAGGAAGCCGTTTCCCTTCTGGAACGAATCCCGCCGGAGGTGCTGGCAGCTTATGCTGACAGAAGCTCACGGACAAGCTCCATGAACTGGAACCGGGGAGGTGATGCCTTTGCTGAAAGATAACCGCTATAGGGATCTGGAGTGTGTGATTCATTTTGGGGATAACAAAAAGCAGGTTATGCGTGAATTCCAGGATAAACGGATAAAGCTTGCGGCGAGGTTTATCCAGAAGCAAGACATTGCCGCGCTTCGGCAGATCGATCTCCGGGAGTATCAGAAAGTCAGCTGATCTTAAGAGCTTCGCGATGCCTTTCAAAATCATCCAGGGGGATTTCTGAGATAACAGCAGATTCCCTCTGGATTTTTTCGTTTTCTATGCTATAATGCGTGTGTGATAAAGAAAAATAAGGAGGTGATTCTTTGAAAAAGAATGATCATACAAAACCAGATGATCGTGCTGTCGTGATCTATGCCAGGAAATCAAAGATCACCCACAAAGGCGACTCCATCGCCAACCAGGAGGAGTACTGCCGCGAATATGCCAGGCTGCATCTGAAACTCCCGGTAAACTACGAATTCAAGGTGTACGAAGACGAAGGAAAAAGTGGCTTCTATGCTGACAGGCCTGATTTCCAGCGGATGATCCGCGATGTGGAACAGAACAAGATCCGCGCTATCGTCTGCTATAAGCTGGATCGTATCAGCCGCAAAATGTCGGATCTTACAACGATGATCGACTACCTGAATAAGCATAATGTTGCCCTGCTGATCAGTTCTAATAACCTGAACACCCAGGACAGCAATTCCAAGATGATGATACAGATGCTCGGCATTATTGCAGAGTTTGAACGGGATGTCATCAAGGAAAGAATCACGGACAACCTGATTGAGCTTGCTAAAGATGGCCGATGGATGGGAGGCATTCCGCCTACAGGCTTTTCGGTAGATCGGTCCCGGCATGGCAGCGGCAGCAAGAAGAACGGATATGCCTATCTCGTCACGATCCCTGAAGAAAAGAGCCTGGTGCAGCATGTGTTTCAGGCGTTCCTTTCTAGCAGAGGCTACAATGCGGCTGCCCGGAAGTTAAATGCGGAGGGATACCGGACAAAGACCGGCCTTCCCTTCAATACGCAGTCAGTAAGAGACATCGTGACGAATCCGGTCTACTGCAGCGCAGATCAGGATGCTTATCGCTACTTCATCGAACATGACGGTGATGTTTACGGTGAAGAAGCGGATTATGACGGCCTTCATGGGATATCGGTGTACAACCGCACCAGGCAGATGCGGGAGGAAAGCGACGACTCGACTTTCTTGCATCCCGAGTTCAGCCGAACGATTCGGGAGAAGGATATCGATGAATGGATCATTGCGATCGGACGCCATGAAGGTTTTATTGAAGGTAAGGACTGGGTGACAGCGCAGACCTTAACGCTGGATATTGCTGACCGCTATAACAGGCCGCATCGGGCGACCAATGCATTGCTGGCAGGTCTCATTTACTGTCCGTTGTGCCATCAGCGCCTGAACGTGGTCTCTGAAAGCGGCCGGTATACGCACGGCAAGCCCCGGTTCAAATATGCATGTCCGAATGCGGTCCGGAAGGGTGCCTGCAATTATCAGGCGGTTCACGGGGTGGAGTTTGATGAGTATATCGTAGAGAAGCTGTCATCGCTGTCTGATGAGGAGCAGAACTATTATCTCAGCAATATCCAGCGCCAGATTGACCAGGCTGTCAAGGGGGATAAGACACAGCAGGAGATCACTTCGCTTCAGAAAGAGATCGACCGCCTGGACCGGGATATCAAGTCGCAGGTCAAAGCATTGCGGACTGCTTCGGAAACCACCAGACCGTACCTTGAGGCGGATGTCAATGAAATGACGGAGGAGATTTTTGCAAAGCGGAAACTTCTGTCGAAGCTGGAGATGGAACTAGAAGATCAGCAGGGTTATATCAAGGATTACGAGAAGATCAAGGAAACGCTGCTGTCTTTCCGGAAACTGGTAAAGGATGCAGAGCCAACGGAAATAGTTTCGCTGATTGCCAGCGTGATCGAGCGTGTCTATGTCACGCGCGACGGGAAGAACGAGGCCTGTCACATTTATATCAAGGGCTGCGCCACGGAAGACTATTCAGGTGAGGAAGACTATTTTTTCAGGCGCAGCGGCATCCTTGAGACAGAATCAGAGGAAGCTTCAGTAAAAGTATTCTCCGAAGACGGAGAAATGTGTGATTCTGAAGGGTGTCGCAAACATTATCGGGTCGAAGGCCGGAA
>DMAZ01000199.1 GCA_003446335.1 Lachnospiraceae bacterium
ATTTCATTCATCCGGTTAAAGGTTTGGCCGATCTGCTGTTCGCCGAAACCGTACAGCTCCATCAGCGCAATCCCGACCACCGTATAAGCTTGTTCGAGATAATCGTTATCGATCTGCTCCCGTATGAAATCCTGTTCAGCGTCCAGTGTTGCTCTGCGTTCAGCTTTCGCTCTAGCCTGCCTGGCGGCCATCCTCCTTTGCTGTCTGTTCATGCTCCCTTGCCTTCCTCTCCTGTTCTTTCATGAATGCAACGATAAGCGCCTTGATTGTCCGGAAGGTCTCCGGATCCTCCGAGGCGTATTTATCCGCCAGAAGGTTCCCCTGTTTTACGATGCTGTCCCACCAATCGTCTGAGTCGTAGATAACCCAGTATGCTTTGATGAATGCCCAGAAGTCGGTGATGAATGAATACATCAACTCATGTTCTTTCTTGTCCATGTGTTCCCTCCGTCAAAACGGGATGATGTCATCCTCCGCAAACTCGAATTGCTCCGGTTTCTTGTCTTCCCATGACAGCCGCCAATCAAAAGCCCCCGTATCTGATATCCTCTTGGTCAACTCCTCGAAGTACATCGGGATACCGTTATTGATTACATGTCCGGTCATTCTGTCTTTCGATACCGTAAGCATTCGGATAGGGCAGTCCGACAGTTCCGAACTTGTCCAATAGTGTCCATCCTTGTCCGTAAATTCCTGAGTAGGTCGAGCGTATCTGATGACTTTATGTGCTCTGTTCACGATATTTGAAGAACCGGCTATCTCATCATTCGAGAAACCGCTATACAGCCGCTTTCTAGGGTGGACGATGAGGAGGATCAGAACGCTCATGTCCTGTGCTATCTTGGCAAGCTTCTTGGTGAATACTGTCTGCGCCTCATTTAATTCCAGGCCGGCGCTGTAATCCATGGCTGTCATCATGTTGTCGATCACAATGAACCGAATGCCGTATTGCTGGATACCGTCCTTCAGTATCTTGAAAAAGTTTTCCTGGTCATCTTCCGCGTCATCCAGGTCATAAACGAACATCTTTGAATATGCGTTCCAAGTTGTCATTCTCTTATAGGTCTCGATATCCATGTCGTTATGATCATTAAGGTTGTGAGCCCCTGCAATCTGGAAGTCTATCCAGTTCTTGACCTGCCAGGATGGCATTTCGCCGGAATAGATCATTACTGAGTACCCCTGGTCTATTGCCAACGTTGCCCATTGGGATGCCAGCGTTGATTTTCCATCCCCTGCAGCTCCGGTCAGGATGATCAGTTCTCCGAATATCATCGGACACAGCATGTCTATTTTCTTGATGCCCGTCTCAAATCTGTCTAGGTCCGCAAGGTTGACGCGCTGGATCTCAGTGAGTGGCTTTAATCCAGGAACGGGGATCTGCACGGCATATTCTATGCAGGCCCTCACCTGTTCCGCCCCATACTTAATCAGGATCTCATTCGCATCCTTGCAGTCCTTGTAATCTTCCGGCCGCACATGAAACACTTTCCCGTTGAAGCGATGCTTCATCCCCTCCAAGAGAGATATCTCACCGTTCTCATAGTCGCCAAAGACGATCAGCTCATCGAACCGACTTAGGAAGTTGAAGCAGTACGGCACCCATGTAAAACCGTCTTTACCGAGAGGTACCGACACAGCATTCTCGATGCCGGCGGCCGCACAACTGAGCGAGTCAATCTGACCTTCCGTCATTACCAGCGTCCGGTTCTCAAAATTGCAGTGGTTCATTCCGAACAAGATTGGCTTTCGCTTCTCGCCCTTTGCCGTACCGGTCTCGCACCATTCCTTGTTTCCTTTGGTCACACCCTTCTCGAAAGTAATATTCCGATACTTAATGAACCAAAAGTCGTCCTTCTCATCGATGAACGGGAAGACCAGGATGTTGTCCGTCTCCTTCTTAATTGTGATTTCGTATTTCCTGGTTATTTCTGCCGGTATGCCCCTGCTCTTGAGGTATTCGATCGCTCCGTCCTTGACCTCGATCGGCCGCCTCAAGAATTTCCGATAACGCTCACGTTTGAGGTAGTAATCATCAATCCCGTCCCCCAGAGAGAACTGTTCGAAGTCCTGAGCGAGTCTTATTATGCCGCCCCGCTGGTTACAGCTTCCCCTCTTGCAGTTCCATGTCCCGTTTTTGAGGCTGATTGAGAATGTGTTGGTGTCTCTGTTCTTGCCGCCGTGGCAATACGGGCAGTACTTAAAGTGCAGTTCATCGCCCTTGGCATATGCTTCAGCCCCAACGCTATTTGCAAATCTATAAGCATCCTCTGGCCGGAACTCATATAACTCACTCACTCGCACCACCTCGCATCCACTCCGGCTCATCTCCCGAGGTCGAGCTTGCCGCCTCTCCATTGGCGGCATAGCCGACCGCAGGGAGCTCATTATCATTAGCATTAGCATTGCCATTGGCATTAGCATTAGCATTGCCATTGGCATTAGCATTGCTTAAACCATAGGTTATTCGTTTTTCTTCGTTTTTCTTTGCGTTCTGATTCCCGGGTTGTCCGCCGGTCTTCCGACCTCCTTTTCTCCCGTTTATCTTCTTGTGAATATTCGAGTCGATAAGCGGTTTTGCCATCTCAAATATCGTCTGCATGACAATGTCATCGTTATCCGGTATCTTGCCAGACAGGCCGTATTCCATGAGTTGCACCATGAGCCGGCAGACATCAGGCTCCGCGAGTTTGCTACGTGCCACTTCGAGCCAGCTCCCGTACATGACCACGCTCTCAAACCTCTCCGACATCAAACTCCCCCTTTTCCGCTCTGTCCTTCATATCCCTATACAGGATTTCCCTTATCATCGTCCCGCTGGATAAGTGCGTGCAGAAGATCAGCTGCATGTTGTAACGGATGTTCCAGGCGATCACGGAACCGAGGAACGCTTTCGGCGAGAATCTGCTCCTGTATTCGTGGCGCAAGATCTTCTCGATGCTCCCGTCCTCACATAACAGGAAGACGCGGCTGTTGTTGTTTGCCGCCCTCTCAAATTCTCGCTTGAACCGATCACGGCCCCGTGTGAAGCACTGCGCCAGTTCATCCAGGTTCATCTTTCGCTCCACCACACACCTGGCGGAAATAGTCTCCGATGCGTCATAGAGCTTCTTTCCGCCTGGTAAAGTGATGTTGCCGCAATAATCCCCATAATTCAGCGTACCCCTGCAATAATCGACGCCAAACTGCTTATATCGCTGTTCGGCTCTTGGTGTCCGCTGTTCCCTGGTGTCGCAGATGATCTCGAACGACTCCATCATTTCGGCGATGTCAAAGTGATCCATCAGAAGGGGATGTCATCCGCAGCGCCATCCGGCACGTTCATGAACGTATCAGGCGATGATGAACTTGCCACGCTTGCGATCAACTTATCTTTGGGAAGTCTTCCAATCTTTCCGTCACGGACGCTCTGAGCGGATCTGAACCAGTGCGGGCGGGTGTGATCGTAGACGTTGCCGTTGTTTTCACTCTGTTCGTTCCGGAAGAGGGCGCCGATCACGAGGCCCTTCCATTTCTTCTCATCCCAATCCCAGTGATAGCCATCATTTGACTCCTCCAGCATCGATACGAACGTGCCGAAATTGTCGATCATCCACTGGGGTGAGTTATCATCCGGAACCGTCAAATTATAGACTCCGTCATACGGCCAGTGCTTATCCTCGCTTACGTTGGCGTCAAACTGCTTCTTGTAGTAGTCGGCATATTCCCCCTCAGCGATGTCGAAGGCAATTTTCAGATGGCTGCCATCCGTGTTCCGGTTCTGTTCCTCTACGGCCTTCATAATCTTGATGACATAAGCCCCTTTGGGCAGGGGGTCAAACAGACCCCCGGTTTTGATTTTTGCTGTGTCGAATTTCTCAAATTTCTTCATGTGTCAGTTCTCCTTATGTTTCATCCTTCAGTTGCATTTGTCCTTAGTGGGCAGGAGCCGAGCTTTAGTATCAGACGGCCAGCCCCTGGAGACGCTCTCCAGTTGGTCGGTGGCTGTTGTGCGGTCGTCTGTGTGGAAGGAACTATTCATAACTCGTTTCCCCATTTCTTGAGCATAAGTTTCCAGATCTTCATATCGATCGGCACATCTCCAAATTCCTCGCCATCCTGTCCGCACAAAATCACGGTGCCGACGATGATGTCGGGGAACGGAACTGTCCCCGCGATAAAGTTGTGCTCCAGGCCGCGGATTTTGCCTTCTTCATTGCAGATCATGAGCAAGCCGGAGTTGCCGATCTTGACGACCTCGATCGGGCCGTCCACGGTCCTCTGCAGATTTGCGAGCGTGTTGGAGATCCATGTTACGTGCCCGGCTTTCTCATCCGGGCGCTTGATGATGACTTTGATTTTATCCATCACTCCGCCCCCATTCCGTAGTATTCTCTGATTGTCGAGTCGACCATTTTGAGATCATTCGGAATCTCGAGTTCAAACATATCCTCTGGACTCTTCGCCGTGCTCTGTCCGTTTGCTTGAGTGAAGAACTTATGATCCTGGCAGAACAGAACAATGTCAAAGCACCCCTCGACCGTTAATTTCTCATCCAACATCTTGCCGATGGTCTTCACCTTCTCACGGCCATCACCATCGAGCTCTGAATGATGCAGGAAATAGACGATTTTTTCATCATCCTCCAAATTGTTGATAAAGTGGATCAGGTTCCGGAAGTTGACGGCCATCTGAGTGTACTTTTCGTATCCTTTCTCATAGGCCCGATCGAAAAGTTCATTAGATAACAGATATTGTGAGTCATCGATCACGATGGACTTAGCCTTTGCCGACTTAATCGCCCTCATAATCCATGCATACTTTGCCGCATTGAGCGTCGCATAACTCTGCTGTTGCTCCTGTCCGTCGAATGATCTCGGGACCCTCACCACCTTAATATCTGACTTAAATGGTAAGCGGCCCTTCTCGACCGAGATAACACCGACTTCCTCCGGCTTAAAGTTCTTAAGGCTGTAAGTCTTGCCGGAACCAGACCGCCCAATAATTAATACCGGTAATGACATGTTGAACCTCTCTTTCTCTCCTTACT
>DMAZ01000221.1 GCA_003446335.1 Lachnospiraceae bacterium
CACCGATCATCTTGCAGATCTGATAAATCATCGTATTCCAGACAAGAACGGCTTTCTTGTCACCGCGGTCGACCATCTCGTGAATCGCATCGGAATTGGAAGTTCCGAAATACTGGACAAATCCTCCCGATCTCGCACACGCAAGTCTCACCTCATCGATGGAATGTGTTTCCAGATAATCCAACAGCTGAAGGACCGGCAGCGATCCGATCCTCGTCGGTGTGAAGGCTCCTTCCCCGTCGGCGCCCATATTCCCATCGACCATGCGTCCGTGATCATGGGCACTTACGGTAATACCTCCGTCGATATGGGCGACAATAAAATTGCACTCTTCATATTTCTTTCCCATCGTGCCGGCATGATACTCCGCAACCGCTTTCTGATTCAGGACATGGGAGTGGGAAACACGGTAGATTCCCCGGATGCCGGTAAGCCTTGCATAATCACAGTACTCATCGACATTTGTCGGATTTAATGTATACGCCGGTTTTCCGTATTTCTGAGCAAATGTCCAGGCGATCATGACCCCCAGCTTTGCGGGATGTTCCGACCCGCCGACAGCTGCGACCGTATCGTCGAACAGCTTCTGATCAATTTCAGTAAGTCCGCCGGGCTGTGTGCAGGCGCTGCCTCCGCGCCCCACAAAGGCATCTATGTCACAGGGATCGACTTCCTCTTCAGCCAGCATTTTCAGAACAACATCGCAGCGCATCGGAAGCTGATCATTCACATGCTTATATTTCAGAAGTTCCGGAGCGTCATGGAACAGATTCCTCTCAAAAAGACATTCCTCATCCAGAAAGAGACTTACTTTCGTTGACGTGGAACCAGGATTGATAGCCAGAATTTTCTTTTTATCTTCAGACATTTGAAATACCTCACATTTTCATTCTATTGTTTCAGAACCAGCCCAGTCCGAAGAACGCACTGATCTGGCCGAGAAGAATAAATATCATAATAGGCGGAACGATGTACCGGATACAGAACTGCCACACATTTTTTAAAGCAAATGTTTCCCCGTTCCGCTCAAACTCCTCATCGATATAATGCGGTCGGATCCAGCCGAGGATCAGGGCCAGGATCAGCGATCCGAGCGGCAGAAGAATTCCTTCCGACACAAGGTCGAACGAATCCAGCCAGCAGCTCTGACCGAAGATCTGAGGGAGCCCCTGTGTTCCCAGACCGTCTATCGATATAAAAACACCCATGACCGCCACGACAAGACCGACCAGAATGGTGATCTTCTTCCGATCATGCGGTTTCTTATGGGAAATCTGCCAGTCGATCAGGGAAGACACGACCGTCTCAGCCAATGCGATGGAGGATGTAATCGCTGCAATAAAGACCAGTGCGTAGAAAATCACGCCGAAGAGGGCTCCGAACCGGCCCATGGCCTTGAACACAGTCTGCAGTGTGACGAACAGCATGCCCGGTCCCTGTGCGGGATCAAGACCTGCGGAAAATACTGCAGGCATCGTGGCAAGTGCAGCCAGAACAGCGACCATCGTATCCGCGATCGGAATGATCCAGGCGCTCTGTACAAGGTCATCCTCTTTCTTCATATAGGAGCCGTATGTAATATTGATTCCCATACCGATCGAGAGCGAGAAGAACATCTGTCCTCCGGCAGCGGATAAAACACTGATCCATCCAAAGTCACGGAATACGGACAGGTCCGGCTTGAAAATAAAAGAGAGACCTGCTCCCGCTCCGGGCAGCGTGACACTTCGAATGATCACGATGACCAGCATGCCGAAGAGCATCGGCATGGCTACAACTGAAAATTTCTCGATTCCGTCCGTGATGCCGGCTCCGACAATAATCATCGTCACCAGAATGAACACAAGCGTATAGATGACCGTCTGGACCTCATCAGCGGAAAACGCCGAAAAGTAGGCACTGCTGTCAGCTGCCCCAAGTCCGAAGGAGGCGCCGAGAAAATCTCCGAGGTTGACAACCGTGTATTTGATACAGAATCCGCCAAGCATCGTATAGAATCCCAGAATAAGAAGCGGGGCCAGCCAGCCGAATATTCCTACGAACGTAAACTTTTTGTCGATCCTGCGATATGCGTAAACGACGCCCCGGCCCGTCTTACGTCCGAGACCGAGTTCCGCAAGCATCAGGACAACACCGACAAGGACTGTCAGGATCAGGTAAATGAACAGGAAAGCTGCCCCTCCGTTCTTCCCCATTTTATACGGATACGACCATAGATTGCCAAGTCCGACCGCCGATCCGACAGTCGCCATCAGAAAACCAAATCTTGAACTGAATTCACCTTTTTTTCTTTCTGCCATAATATCTCCTCACAGTGCTCAGTTTCATAGAACGCAAAGAATGCGTATCCAATGATTTTACCACTGTTATATCTGTTCCTGCAATGCCAAAGGGTGTATGATATATTTTAATGGACAAAAACTGATCATCAAATTCAGAAGATCAGCTTGGAATAATCCCCTGAAAGGAGGTAAACATGTTCGAAAAAAGAACCGACCTTTACAAAAAAAAGGACAGGGAGACCTGGGCACAGATAAAGACCGCCCTCAAAGAAGGCGGTCTCACCGGTTTCAAAGCCGGACACTATCTGCAGGAGAGTGTTATGGCCGGAGGATGCGGAGCAAAACTTGATCCGCGTGACTTCGGACAGAAAGGGAAAGTCGACAGAGAAGTCTATTTTATCAAAGTGAAGGAATCCGATCTGGACAGAGCCAGACAGATCCTTCTGGAAAACGGGCTGACCGCCGAAATTGATGAGACGCTGCTCACGGATGCGGCGCTGAAAACAAAGCGGTCTTATATCTGAACGGAACAGCGGATCAGGAGGATCCGCCAAACGTATGCTCCTCAGTCCGGCGGGGCTTCCCGGAGCACCATCTCGATCAGGGAGGCGACACCGCCGGAGAGCTGTGCTATCCTGGGGATCCTCACATACTCTTTTCCGAAGATCTGGTGGACATTGTCAAGATGCGCACTGGCACCCAGGAACACGGCGGACGTCCTTATGCCGTCTGCACGCAGTTTTCTGACCGCTTTCTGTGCCTCAAGGACCGACAGCGCTCCCTCATATTCACGCCCGTTAAAATGCGCTCCCGGCACTGCCAGCGGCATGGAATCATTCGGACTGGCATCCGTCAGGATCAGGAGAAGGTGCGTCCGGCTTTCTTCCGGATCCTGTTCTTTTATCATCTTTCCGACAAGGCGGAACGCAAGCGCGTCCCGGTTCCATCCACCGGCGGTATAACTGAAAACGCCTTCAGCTCCTTTCCGTTCAAACGGCTTCATTCTCTGCACGACCGTAAAGCCGCGGATCGTCCTGTAAGAAAGGATCTGAACCGGCACGGAATTCTTCATGAGGCTTCGCGCGATCACGTAGGATTCCGCTGCGATCAGCTCCTGGACATGAAGGCGGGACATGGAAGCATCGAGAAGTAATGTCACACTGAGAGAATTTTCAATCTCATCTCCATCTTTCAGGAAGACGAACGGGTCATGCAGCACCTTCATCCTGTAGGTCTGCCTGGCAACAAGCCGTCCTGCTCTGGCTTTCTCAGGCAGATGCCTTGCATAGGTCGAAAACACTGTATCGAGCCCGGCTGCAAGCCGCTTTATGCTCTCCTCGAGCATAAGGGCATGAGCTCTGGCGTATTCCCTGTTCCGTTCCTGCTGCGTGTGCATCTTTCGGAGGATATCACGAATTTCCCGGTCAGCAGCTGCATGGCCGACATCGGTCCGTCTGATGTCCGGATGATCCTCCTGAGGTTTTCTGATCTGACCGTCCGCACGCAGACTTCCATCCCGCTCTGTAGCGCCAGGCACGTCACAGACCCACAGCCGCGAGGCAGCATCCCCATCCACGCAGAGCTCACTTTCCAGTATACGCATCTCATTTTCGTTATATACACAATCCCCAAAGACCGCGTGTATATACTCTTCATCTTTTTCCCCGGGAGCGAACCCGAAACGCATTCCGGCGGTGTGCGTCAGCAAAACATCTCTGTCTGTTGTTCCGCCTCCATCCGCTGTGTTGAGCATCAGTTTCTCGTTCTGTCCGCGTCTTTTACCGAACCCGCGCCGAACGGCATCACGAAATCCTCCTCCGAAACGGAAATCTTTCCTTTTGCCGGGCACATACCTGAAAAATTCCTCAAGAAACGCCTCCATAGTCAGAACAAGACCATCCGTATCCAGATTTCCCGGGAAGCGAAGTGCCTCATATATTTTTCTTTTTTTCCCGATCAGAAGCGTTTTCCTGCCTGTCACTTCTGACCAGCGGGCATTCTGCTGTTCATAGACAAGCATGCTCTGCATCTCCATCTGTTGACGCGACATATCCTGAAGCATTCGAAAGAAATCAGCCGCCCGCATTTGCCGAAGGTCTTTAAGCACCGGTCTCTCCCCGATCTCTTTCTCATACACACAGTTCTCGATGCCCAGCCACAGAAGTTCATCGTACTCATCCGCGCTTCCCGATGACGCATAGGAGTCAAAAAAATTGAGAAGTCTGCTCATATCGAACCATTTGACAGCGAGACCGATGACCATGTTGAAATACATGTCAGCCTCCCCTGTAGGATAAAAAGCAAGATAAGGCGGTTCGAAATCGTATCTTCCCGCTGCATTCCATATATAATTTCTGGCTCTTCTTGCGTTTCCCGAATATTGTTTTCTGATCATAACATGCCAAAGACTTCCTTTCTGCCCATCGCTGCCGGAATCCTCGAATTTACCACATCCGTGATCAGCGTCCTCTCATAAGCGTCGAATGTCTTGTTGACAATACTCATCTCCAGTGCCTGTCCCGCTGTCAGTCCCTGCCTGATCATGCTGAGCGCATCCATAAGTCCGCGAAGGTCCAGAGCCTTGTCGGAAATCTCGGCTTTCTGCGTTTTCTTCAGAAGCTCATCGAACAGTTTTACGAACTGGCTGCATATTTTCCGATTCATATCGGGGAAGCTGTTCATGATCAGCCTTTCCAGGTCCTCCGATCCGATCTCCGGCATGGAAAGGATCGCAAAACGGGAACTGAGTGCCTCATTCAGCTCCCGTGTGCCTGCGTATCCGTAATTCATCGTACCGATGAATCGGGTCCCGGGTCTAACTTTTATCAGATCGTAACCGGGCACATCGATCGCGCGCCGAAAATCCAGAGCGCTGTGCAGGACTGCCAGAGACTCGTTCCTTGCCATATTGATCTCATCAAGAACACCGAACCCGCCCTCCTTCGCACAGAGATAAATCGGACCCGGTCTGAAAGTCACCCGGTCTCCGTCGAATGTGTCTGTTCCGATCAGGTAGGTCGCGTCCATATTTATGTGGAAGGATACATTCCAGACAGGCATGGCAAATGCATCCGCCAGGTTTTCACACAGCACATTCTTACCGGTCGCCTTAGGCCCTGAAAGGAGCAGATTGCGGCCTGAAAGAAGTACCGCGAGTGCCCGCTCCCAGACATCTTTTCCATAATATCGATAGGCGGGAGCAGGTATTCTGTCCCTGTACTTTTCCCGGACAGGATATTTTTCGCGGAACGAAATAACGCCGGCGATCAACTCTTCCGAAATGCCTTCTTCCTTAAGGAAATCAAGTATATCTATCATTTTATGCCCCACCTCAGATCTTATCTTTATAATCACACTCCAGGAACAGCGGCTTCACCCGGATTACCTCGTCATACTCCTCCTGACTGACCCTGACCTCTGAATTCAGCCCTTTAAGATCACTCTTTACGACCTCCAGAGCTTCCCGGCATGTAGATGCACGGCCGCTTTCCAGTATCCGGATCATCCTCCTGCAGACGACCGGGTGCGCATATTGGGGAGGAAGAAAAAATCCGGGCTTTCCGGAGATATAGTCTGCTGAATCCGCCAGCGCTCTCTCCCAGTTCTTACGGACAGCCCCCTTCGTATTGGACCCGATCGGAAGTGTGCCGGCCGCCAGCGAGAAGAACAGGAACGCCCCTCCGAAAAGAAGCAGGTACGGAGCGTAGGGTCTGCCTGCTGACAGGAAAAAAATCCCGCACGCAAGTCCGAGGAATCCGATGAGCGCAATGGCAGTAACGATCACAATATTACTTTTCGGCATCTGATCGACTGTGCGTTTTCTCCTGACTGCTGCCGACAGACCCTGATAAATTTCCGGCTTCTTTTCCAGATAATCTATATCCCCCTGCAGGCGATCGATTTCCCGCTGTACTTTTCCGGATACCGGTGCTTTCGTCTGTGCTTTCTTTCCTTTTGCCTCCTCTTCCGCTTTTTCGGTCATGAGCGGAATTTCCGGGTGGTTTTCGGACAGCCATTTAAGGATATTGTCGACATCCTGTTCTACTTTGAAATTGCACTGCTTTTCTCTTCCGTCTTTCAGAACGACGACCAGATATGGAATCGTACTGAACATACCTTTTCCGGTAAAGCCTCCGCTGCTCATCGCGACCCTTTTAAAGATCCGCCGAATATCGGAATAAACAACGTAGTATCTTCTCGATATATAAAAGCTGTTCAGGTAGAGTGCCCTTGCGCCCATACCGCAGGGTCCTGCCTTCACGCACTTCTTCCGATCATCCCTGAGAACATCCGGATCTAATATGGTTTTTCCGAACGGAACGGGTGAAAGAAACATAATGACCTCCCGGAGAATCTTCTCCTTCTGAAATAAGAAACTGCCGCACAAGTTCTCCCCGTGCGACAGTCCTGATCTTTCAATTAGTGTATCTGATATACTTTCCTGCCGCGTATATGACGCAGCTCATTCCTTTATGCAGCTTTGTACTTCTTTGCGCTCTTTAAGAAGATTGCAAGGAAAGCGATGGCGACAACAATACCTACCGGATATGCAACAAGCGTGTTATTGGTCAGAGCCGGGATCATGCCGAGGCACTCAGGTGCCATTACGAAATATGTGGCGGAGACCGCACTCATGAAAGTAGCGGG
>DMAZ01000205.1:0-888 GCA_003446335.1 Lachnospiraceae bacterium
GGATCAAAGCTTCCCGGATAAATTGCTCTTTTCATCTCATTTTTCTGACGGTTTCGTGTCAGTTCTCCCTTCTCATAAATATGTGCTGATTTGTTTTGTATCTTTTGATCCTCTCAATCACGAATCCCCTGCCTGACAGTTGACCGGTGTCAAAGGATTCTGATTCTTCAAGAATAATCAGTGTCTGCTGATTGATCACGCCGGAATCCTTCAGATAGTCCAGCGCTTTTTCAGCATAGCCTTTCCCATAGGGCGGATCCATAAAAACGACATCAAATACATATCGGCGTTCCAGGGTTCTGAGCGCTGCCAGAAAATCCATGCACTTCAGATCGCAGAAGGACTGAAATCCGGTAAAGCTGATGTTCTCCTGTATACACGCGGCAGCCTTCCTGCTGTTTTCCACAAATACGGCTTTCGACGCTCCACGGCTCACTGCCTCCAGACCGATTCCTCCGCTTCCTGCAAAAAGATCAAGAAAAACACACCCCGGTATCTCAGCCTGTATGATATTGAACAGTGTCTCTTTGATCCGGTCTGTGGTTGGTCTGGTATCCCTTCCTCCAATGGTCTTGAGCGGCATGCTTCTTGCGGTTCCTGCTATTATCCTCATGTCATTTCCTTTTCTTTGATCAGTTTTTACAAACATTCCGATATCGTTTGCTGTGCTGGTTAATCCTGCTCTTTTAATACTCCTCTGTTTTTTGACAGATAATCAATCAGGGAAATGATGGTCAGGACCAGAGCTATGTACAGCGCGATCTCTCCCAGTATGTAAATGACGTCCACCTGATGAATCATCAGACTTGCCGCCATATTCAGAATCAGGAGGATGATGGCAGCCATCTGAAATGTTGTTTTAAACTTTCCCCACATGCTTGCCGCGAT
>DMAZ01000205.1:1033-5369 GCA_003446335.1 Lachnospiraceae bacterium
ACAATATTCAGATCTGTCAGACAGATCAGTGCCGAACATACCAGCAGTTTGTCCGCCAGGGGATCCATAAACTTCCCGAAATTGGTTACCAGATTATATTTTCTCGCAATTTTCCCATCCAGCATATCTGTAAGACTTGCTGCAATAAAAATAATCAAAGCCACGATCGGGCCGGCTTTTCCGATTCCGATGTCAGCCAGAAGGAAAAAAACAAAAAACGGAATCAATATTACACGAAACAATGTCAGTTTATTCGGTAAATTCATATTTACTCCTTTATTATCACTGCAGTTACAGCAGTTCTCCGATCAGGTCATATTCATAGGCCCCGGTGATTTTTACACGGACAAAATCTCCGCTCATGAGCTTTTCTTCCGTGTTCACAAAAACATAGCCGTCAATATCCGGAGCATCCCTGTAGCTTCGGCCTACGTACGCATTTTCATCCGTCACCCTGCCTTCGATCATGACATCCAGCTCACAGCCGATCATATCATTATTCTTATCAATAATGACTTCCTCCTGCAGCTCCATGACATCATCCCGCCAGCTCTCTCTGGTCATTTCGCTGACCTGATCCGGAAACTCAGCGGCAGGCGTCCCTTCCTCCTCCGAGTAGGTAAACGCTCCCAGCCGGTCAAACTCCGTCTCGTTAATAAACTCCATCATCTCTTCATGCTGTTCTTCTGTCTCTCCGGGGAATCCGCAGATGAGGGTCGTACGGATCGCAATATCCGGGACAGCCGCGCGAAGAGATTCAATCTTTTCAATCAGCTGGCTGCGTCCTGTCTGCCGTCCCATCCGTTTTAAGATTTCCGAATTGATATGCTGAATCGGCATGTCAATATAGTGACAGACTTTTTCACAGTCACGGATCGCATCGATCAGTTCGTCGTAAATCTCTTCCGGATAGCAGTACATCAGCCGGATCCAGTAGATTCCCGGTATTTCATTCAGTTCCCGCAGGAGCCTGTGAAGCATCTTTTCCCCGTAAAGGTCGATCCCGTACAGCGTCGTCTCCTGGGCGACAAGGATCAGTTCCCGCACACCGGCCTCTGCCAGTTCCCGGGCCTGCGTTAACAGCTCTTCCATTGGAACACTGCGATATCCTCCCCTGATTGAGGGGATAATACAGTAGGTGCAGTGTTTGTCGCATCCTTCGGCAATCTTCAGATGGGCATAATGTCCGCCGGTAGATATGCTTCGTTTTGCTTCATGCTTTTCAACCGTATCCAGCGGTTCATAGGATTCATATTTCTGCCCGAGCAGAACTTTTTCTATAGCCAGAAGAATATTCTCCGTCGAATTGGTGCCCAGAACAGCATCCACTTCCGGGATCTCTTTCAGAATTTCATCGCGGTAACGCTGTGCCAGACATCCGCAGACGATCAGCGCCCTGCAGCGTCCGTTCACCCGGTACTGAGCCATGTCCAGAATCGTCTGAATGCTTTCTTCTTTGGCATCGTGGATGAAACAGCAGGTGTTGATTACAATAATCTGGGCTTCGGTCTCATCATCGGTTATGGTAAAATGGTACTTGCTCAGTTTCCCAAGCATAAATTCGGAATCTACCAGATTTTTATCACACCCGAGCGAAATAAACAATACCTTCATTGGTCAATTCTCTTCCGTATCACTGTCTTCGCCAAGGATTTTAACATCACTGTTATAAAGCTCCTCTACAGCGATGGAAAGGGGTTTTTTGTTCTCGGCGTTCTCCACCTTCGTCTGCGCTCCGTCAATAATCTGACGCGCACGTTTCGCGGATGCGATGACGATGGAATAACGGCTGTTCACGACCGGTTCCTCACCAATGTTTGCGGATTCTTTATTGACTACCTTCATTAACTCTACATAAGACGGATGTATCATACCTTTTCTCCCTTCACAAATTGCTTTAATTCATTTTTAATAGCTTCAATCGTTGACAGCTGATGTCTCATCTTTTTTTGTTCCCCGAGAATGATCTGATGGATCTCCTCCACACAGGTGTCCAGATCATCGTTTATAATCAGATAATCATACACTTCACACCCGTCAGCCTCATCGACGGCTCTTGCCAGGCGGGAATGAATGACGTCTTCTGTCTCCGTCCCGCGGCCGGTCAGTCTGTCTTTTAACACGCCGGCAGAAGGCGGTGTCACGAACAGAAGAAGCGCATCCGGGAACTGTTCCCTGATCTTCAATGCTCCCTGTATCTCTATCTCGAGCACAACATTTTTCTGATTCGCCAGCTGCTCGTTCACATATGACTTCGGCGTGCCATAATAATTATCTACATACTGTGCATATTCGAGCAGTTCATCATTGCGGATCATCTCCCGGAATTCCTCCCGGGTCTTAAAAAAATATTCCCTTCCGTCCTCTTCGCCTTCGCGGGGCGCACGGGTCGTCGCCGAAATTGAGAGAGCATACTCGTCCGGGTAACGCTCCAGAAGTTCCTTCATGATCGTGCCTTTTCCGGAACCGGAAAAACCCGACAAAACAATAAGGAAACCAGTATTTCTCATTTTACTTCACCTCATCTGTCATGCCCTTCATCTGACAGCGTCCGGAAAGAGTCTCCGGCTGCAGCGCGGACAAAACGATATAATTGCTGTCCGTAATGATCACACTCTTGGTCTTTCGTCCCTGTGTCGCATCAATGATGCGGTCCGCTTCCCTGGCCCGCTGGACCATGCGTTTCGCGGGAGCGGAATCCGGGTGAATGATCGTCACGATTTTATCTACATTTGTAATATTTCCAAATCCGATATTGATAAATGTTGCCATACGGCGCGGCATCTCCTGCTATTCGATATTCTGTATCTGTTCCCGTACTTTTTCAATTTCCGTTTTCAGGTCAATCGCTATATTGGATGTCTCCAGATCATTCGACTTCGAAAGAATCGTATTCGACTCTCTGTTCATCTCCTGCGCTATGAAATCCAGTTTCCTGCCGACCCCGTCACCGCCGCCGAGTGCATCCAGCATGGATTGAATATGGCTTTTCAGACGCACCGTTTCCTCATCGGTGCAGATCTTGTCGGCAAAAAGGACGATCTCTGCGGAAATCCGCGACTCATCCAGCTGTGCGTCCGTCAGAAGCTCGGCGACTTTGGTCTCCAGTTTCTTTCTGTACTCCTCCAGGATCTTCGGGCCCCGTTCTTCCACACGGTTCACATTTTCAAGCATATTCCTGAGCTTTCCGGTCAGATCCTCCTGCAGTCTCTCCCCTTCTTTTTCCCTCGTACGCACAAATTCAAGCAGTGCCGTTCGAAGAGCATCCTCCAGTACCGGCCAGATCTCCTCCTCGCAGGGAAACCGGTCTTCCATCGTAAGCACTTCCGGATAGCGTGAAAGCGTGCTGACACGGATATCATCCTCCAGTCCGAAGTCCGACGCGATCTGACGAAGATAAGTCAGGTATTCTGCGGCAATCGTCTCATTATAACGCACAGACATCGTTCCCGCAGACAGATCTTCATAGGTAATAAAAACATCTACTTTTCCGCGCTGGATATACTCCTTCATGACAGAACGAATGGCGGCCTCAAAGAAATTCAGTTTCCTGGGCATCCTGATATTCACATCAAAATATCTGTGATTGACGGATTTTAATTCCACCGTGATTTTTGTGGTCGCACTGGAACGTTCACAGCGTCCGAACCCGGTCATGCTCTTAATCATAAACTGCTCCTTTGTCATTTGCTTTAACCTTAGTATTATAAAATTTTTTTCTTGTTAAGTCAAACAATTTCATATACAATATGAATATTATTGATATTTCAGAGGAGGTTATTATGGCTCTTGACGGAATTGTAACTGCCAATCTGGCTTATGATTTTAATAGATTGTTCCGCGGCGCGCGCATCAGCAAGATTGCGCAGCCGGAGACAGATGAACTGCTTTTAACGATTAAAGGCTCATCCGGCCAGCACTTGCTGCTCCTGTCCGCCAGCGCTTCCATGCCGCTGGCATATCTTACGGAAAACAAAAAACCCAGTCCCATGACTGCTCCGAATTTCTGTATGCTCCTGCGAAAGCATATCGCGAACGGACGCATCCTTTCTGTCACGCAGCCGGGACTTGAACGTATTCTCATTTTTGAAATTGAGCACCTGGATGATATGGGAGACCTCAGACACAAAAAGCTGATCGTCGAACTGATGGGCAAACACAGCAACATCATATTCTGCGACGAACAGGACAGGATTCTGGACAGCATTAAGCATATTTCCGCCCAGATCAGTTCTGTGCGGGAGGTCCTTCCGGGAAGAGAGTATTTTATTCCTGCGCAGCAGGGGAAAAAGGATCCTCTTACAGAAACCAGAAGCGGATTTGCCGATACCGTATC
>DMAZ01000053.1:0-6792 GCA_003446335.1 Lachnospiraceae bacterium
ATCTGCCGCAGCTCGATGCGGGTCCGGAAAATGCTGGCCAGCTCCTTGACCAGGTCGCGGAAATCGATGCGTCCGTCCGCGGTGAAATAAAAGAGAACTTTACTGTTGTCAAATGTATACTCCGCCTGGATCAGTTTCATCTCCAGACCGCGTTCCGCGATCTTTTCCTTGCAGATCCTGTAGGCTTCTTTCTCCTTCACCCGGTTCTCCGCCTCGCGCTCCGTGTCGAGCTCTGTGGCGATACGGATGACATCCTTCAGCGGCTGCGGAACCTTTTCGTCCTCGAGCTCCATCGGGGACAGGACAACCGTGCCGTATTCAATGCCGCGCACGGTCTCGACGATGACATGATCGTTATAGTGGATATCGAGGCCCTTCGGGTCAAAATAATAAATTTTACTGGTATTTCTGAATTTTACTCCTATAATCGTCTGCATTTCACTACCTTTATCTAACTTGAACTATATGAAAAATCCCCGCCTCTGCCGGAGTCATGAAACAGATCTTTCCCGGTCCGGGAACCGCCTCTCACAGGTTCTCTGCTATCGTCAGGAAGAGCAGCTCGAGCGTGAGGTCAAAATTGACATTCGCGCGAAGCCGCGTTTTTGCCTTCTCGATTGCGGCGAGGATATCCTGCAGGCCTTCGTACGAACTGACGGACGCCTGCCGCCGGATCTCGCTCAGCTCGCGCCGGAATACGAGATCATCGGTCTCCCTTGTCGCCTTGTAGAGCAGGACATCGCGGAACCACATGGTCAGGATATCGAGGAAATCGTTGATGCGGGTCTTGTCCTCGGAGAGCTCCTTTACGACTTCGATGATTTCGTAGATCTGTAATTCGTGGATATCGCTGACGATCTTGACCGTCTTTTCCGCGAGATTTGCGAAGGAATCGCCCGACGCCGCCACCTGGGCTCTTCCGATGTTTCCCTGTGCAAATGCCGTCGCCACATCCGCCTCGTAATCCGGCAGATGCATCTCGTCCATGAGGTAATCCTTTACATCCTTGTCGCTGACCGTCTTCAGGTTCAGGCGGACGCAGCGGGAGAGGATGGTGGAAAGGAGCGCGTCGGGGTTATTTGCAAGAAGCAGAAGGACCGCGTAGGCAGGCGGCTCCTCGATCGTCTTTAAAAGCGCGTTCTGAGCCTGCGCATTCATTTTCTCAGCTTCATTAATGATATATATTTTATATCGGCTCTCGTAGGGCCGGATGTCGACCGTATCGACGACCTGCTCCCGGATATCTTTTACGGAGATGGTATTGGGCTTGTCGTGCGTGACCATGATGATGTCCGGATGGTTCTCGCTGAGAGCCTTCCTGCAGGAGGTGCATTTCATGCATGGATTGGTCCTGCCCTTCTCACACTGGAGCAGTGTGGCGAACAGTGTCGCCAGCAATTTCTTTCCCGAGCCCGGTTCTCCGGCAAAAAGATAGGCATGCGAAATTTTTCCGCTTTTGACAGCGTTCTGAAGATGTTCAATGATATCGTTGTGTCCTACTACAGCAGCAAATCCTCTCTCGTCCATGCATGCCTCCTTTCTGAATGAAACAAAACAATGATTTTTATCTTAAAATATGTCTTACCGGAAATTTCTCATTCCGCGCACTCCGGGACCCTGGAGGCATTGGCCGTAACGGTCCGCAGCAGCTCGTCCAGACAGTCCTCCAGCGGACCGTTGTTGTCGTAACGTTTTTCGATCCCGGCTTCTTTGATCTTCTCCTCCGAGAAATCTTCCGCATCGGCGAGGAAGCGCCGGCACATCTCCCGGTAGGAAGGTGTCTCCTGCTTGCCTTCCCGCTTCATGGCCCGGATGAGGAGATTCTCATCGCTCACATCGATATAGAGGGGGACTACGAGGTCCGAACCGAAATAATCGCGGACTTTACGGTAGGAGACAAGTGTTCCGATCGCGAGATAATTCGCTTTGCGCGGATCGAGTCCCTTGTCGACGGTCGCGTACGTCCAGGGACCTGCAATCGTTTCGTATGTCCGCTCTTCGATGACCTTCCCCTCTTTCCGGAAGGCCTCAAGGCCGGGGCCGTCGGTAAAGTGATACTGGCGCCCCTCTTTCTCGCCCGTGCGAATGGGACGGGTGGTATACAGAATGATGGGCTCAAGGCCGATGGACGGATTTTGGGCAGATGCCTGCATTAATCCTTTATATAATTTGTCCTTACCGGACGCGGATTTTCCCATTATGTAAAAAATCATCCGGAACCTCCCGGCGTTTTAGTCGCCGCACAGACGCGAAAAACAACCATAATCAATTAATTTTACTAATAAATCCACAGAAAATCAAGTATGACCGATGTGTCATTCGAAGGGTAACATGCGGGAAAAATGTATACGGAGCTTCCCCTTAAAAACGTTTTGTGTGGTATTATATTTGTTAACTAAAATGCGAGAAGTGTTTACTTTTGGATAAATGAGGGAATCACATGAGTAACTTTTCAGACATACTGACTCAAATTATGGACCGAAAATGTGCAGTCAACAATGAAGTGATACGCTACACCGGCATCGACCGGTCTACTTTTTTCAAGATAAAAAACGGCTCACGAAATCCTTCGGGGCTGAAAATGATCGAGAAAATAGCGGACGGGCTTCAGCTGAACGAAAAGGATCGGCATCTGCTCGTTGAATCTTATGAGATCGACCAGATGGGTCCTTACAGATACTACGGCGTGAAAGCGTTAAAACAGTTTTTTATGACGGAAAGACGGTTTTCCGGAAGAAATTCGGTGACGATCACGATACCTCCGTTCCAGGAAGGCGAACACGTTCGTGTATTCCGCAATCCTTCCGAGGTCATGACCGTGATCTGCGGCATGCTCTATGAAAAGTCGCCGAAGATTCGGATCGCGGAAAACCGAATGAGCGGCATTTTTGCAACAATCCTTCCGCAGGCTTCCAACGCGTCGCCGGAGACAGAATATGTACATATTTTCATGCTGGACGATACGGAAACGGTGGGCGTAGACAATCAGCTCTACAACGTGAACTGTTTCTGCAACGTCATGAAAACGTTGCTCCAGACAGGGTCCTATCTGCCGTCCTACTCGTATCTGCCGGTGTCGGCCGTGGCAGCGAGCGAGCAGCAGACCAATTTCATTCTGAGCGACCGGTTTCTTCTGACATATTCGGACGGGTTCAAATCCGCCGTCATGTATGAAGACAGGGAAATGCTGGAACTTTATCGGGATATATTTGAGAATCGTCTGGGCAGATCCGTTCCGTTCGTCATGTCGCCGGACGGGAACGAAATTGTCAGCGCATTTGCGGAGAGACGGATCGCCGGTCAGGACGGCCGTGATATCTATGTCTTATGCCCGAATCTTTTCTGTTTTCTGTCAGAGGAGGAAGAAGAGGAGTGGTTCTCGCGCTATACGCAAAGCGGCGACCCCTGTAAGGAGAAGATCCGGGAGGGACTTCTATCTTTCCGGGACATAAGAAAGCAGCTCGGAAGACAGGATCCGTTCTGGCATGTGATCAGTGACAGAAGCGCGGTGATTCGATTTGCGGAGACAGGGCAGGTCAGCGGATTCATGAGGCAGTATCTGAGAGATGTCCCGAAGGAGGAGCGCGCGGCAAGACTCAGGCAGTGGCGCGTAAGGTCGGAGTATTATAACGTGCGGATCGTCCGGGAAAAATGTTGTCCGGATACATGTGATCTGTTCATCGCCGCTACGAGCCGGGATGTCTTTCTTATACTTGCGGACGGGCGGGATGAGAAAAGCAGAAAGTTCTGTGTGAGGGAGCCGGGCACGACGGCGTTGATCTGCACCTATCTGGAAAAACTTGAAAAAGAGTGCGCCATGGAAAAGGAAGAATACAGGGCTTTTATGGATGGTCTGATCAGGAAGGTCAGCGGATAAGAGCACACAAAGAGGCTGTCGCGACAGGAGAGGCGATAAATGAATACGGCAGGCATTTGCAGAGAAGGCCGTCATATTCAGCTGCGCAGACCCTACTGCGGCAGCCCGTTTTTATTCCGCATGTAACTGGCAAGCCGCCTGAGCGCGTTTATATCGTCGTCTGTCAGACCGTTCGTGTCGATATAACTTTCAGGCAGAAGACCCAGAAGATAATCCGTCGAGACGTGAAAAACGGAGGCGATCCTCACCAGCATTTCAGGGGAGGGGGTGCGTTCCTCCTTCTCGTAATAGGAGACGGTGGCCTTGGTGACGCCGAGGGCGACGGCCAGCTGGGTCTGGGTCAGGGAGTTCAGTTTTCGTAATTCTTTGAGACGTTTTCCGAAACCTTGCAAAAGAACACCTCGATTCGGGAAGTTTTCAATCGTAATTTATTATAATAGAGTGGCAAGTTTGTGGACAAGATAAAAATACAAATAAATGCGGAGATTCGGGTTTTAGTCCTCATCAGTGGACTATTTATATGAAATAAGAATGGTAAAATCTTAAAATCCGGTGGCAAATGTGTGGACGAGGTTTATTTACCCCCGATACTTGCGATGGAATGGAGGCAAAAATACAATGTTCCTGTGACTTTTGACAAGGCAGGCAGATCAGACTGCGGCATCGCAAGGAGGACACCCGGGGAATGAGGCAGCCGGCATGCAGAACACAGGCAGATAAAAACAGAAAAGAGCATTTTTATTATCCCGCATTCACGCTTTTGTTCTGTCTTGCAGCCTTCTTCTGTTTTATATGGTTTTTTGCCTCCGGGAAGTCGTTCATCTGTGAGGGGGACGGCTGGGAACAGCATTTCAAAGCACTCGTCTATTATGCCCGATATCTCCGCGGAATCCTCAGGCATCTGGTATACGACCACAAGCTGATCATACCGGAGTGGGATTTCTATATCGGTGAGGGGAGCGATATCCTGAATGCCCTGCACTATTATGTCATCGGGGATCCCATCACCGTTCTTTCCGTGTTCGTGCCCACGCGGCACATGCACTGGTTCTATTCTTTTTCCTGTATTTTCAGAATATATCTGGCCGGCATAGCATTTTCAAAACTCTGTTTCGGGACCGGTCTTAAGAACCGATACGGAATCATGGCCGGAGCCATAGGCTACTGCTTCAGCGAGTGGAGCCTGATCAACGCGGCGAGGCATCCGTATTTTCTGAATCCGCTGATATATTTTCCGCTGATGATCCTCGGGATCGAGAAGATCCTGAGAAAGGAAAAACCCTATCTGTTCATCATGATCGCGGCGATCTCCGCAGTCAGCAATTTTTACTTTTTCTATATCATCGCGCTCCTGGCCGTCCTGTATACAGTGATCAGGCTGTTTTTCCTGCGCGGCCGTACAATCAGAGAACGGGTTTTGTCTCTTCTGTACATGGGGGTGATGGCCTTCATCGGGCTGTTCATGGCCGGTATCGTTCTGCTGCCTGTCATGATGATGTTCCTGCACGACAGCCGGATCTCGGTCTCCCAGACCTTCTTTCCGTTCTACCCGCTGTCCTACTACTGCATGCTCCCATCCATTGTCATATCCGGGAATACGCAGTACTGGCTGCGAATGGGCTATACGGTGCCGAGCGTTCTGGCGGTATTCCTTCTGTTCATCAAAAGGAAGAAGGAGGATCGTTTTCTCCGGGTTCTGGTCCTGGTCGGAATCGGAATCATTCTCATACCGATCTGCGGAAGGATCCTGAACGGGATGTCCTATATGTCGAACCGATGGGTGTGGGCATTCACGCTCCTGTGCATGTATATTCTGGCTGCAAAATGGGAGGAGATGCATGCTCTTTCCGGAAAAGAGTGGCGACGTCTTCTCATATGCAGTCTCCTTTACTACTTTGCCTGCATTGCCCTTGAAAAGTCGAGGACGCCGGGGACGCTTTCCGTAATACCCGCTTTTTTTATCGCACTCATGATCATGAGGGAAGGGCGCAGTGAGAACGGCGGGGCGGAGAGCGCCTGTGCGGTGCGGGAGAGTTCCGGGAAGGAATCCGGGGAAGCCTGCGCGGTGCAGAAGTCTTCCGGGGAAGAAAGAGGGGAGAAGTACAGAGCGCAGAAGTCTTCCGGGGAAGAAAAAGGGAAAGAACGCATGCAGGCGCTCATGGTCGCTCTCGTTATGATTTCTGCTGTCAATCTGGCTTTCTGGAGATATGCACCGAGTGAGGGCGGCGAGCTGCTGAAGTGTAAAAATAACAGAGATATCCGGAAAGAGTGGAAGAACACGGAGCTTCCGACGGTAAAAAAGGTGGCTGACCCGGGTTATACGAGGATCACCGGAGGGTATCTGACCTATAACGCGAATATTTTCAGTGAAATATCGAGTACACAGTACTACTGGAGCATCTCGAACCCGAATGTGAACCGGTACCGGACAGACCTCTGGATGCTGGAAAATATGTATTCCCGGTTCCGGGGCTATGACGAGAGGACTGTGCCGCTCGCTCTTTCAGCCGTTCGGTATTATTCATCCGGGTACGGCGAGGGACAGGGGATGCCTTACGGGTACACGCCGGTATGGCCCAAAGAGGGATCGCCGGAGAGCGCAAGACCCGGCGTATATCACATCTATAAGAATGAATACGCTCTGCCGGTCGGCTACTGTTATGATACCTGCTATGCAGGAGACAGCTGGGAGACTCTGGATCCGGTGCAGAGGCAGGAAGCGCAGCTTGACGGGGCATTTGTCGAAGAAAAAATCGACGGGATCATGACATCTGGACCTGCGGCGCCGGATTATACCCTTCCGTTCGAGATCGAGTGCAGCGGGAATGGCGTCACGCAGACCGGGAACGGGTTCGTCACCACGGCGGGAAATACCAAAGTCGTTCTGACGCTGTCCGGTGAGGGCGCAGAGTCAG
>DMAZ01000053.1:6908-8706 GCA_003446335.1 Lachnospiraceae bacterium
AGAGACAGGCGGGGAGACCTATGTCGGATTCGAAGGGCTGACATTTTCCCCTACGTCGAAGTATGACCTTTATTTTGGAGATGCGGCCGTTGATCCGCAGAATCTTTTTGATCAGAAGAGATGGTCAGCTCTGCCCGGAGAAGAGAAGCTGGATCTTTTGAAGGATCACTTTTACTGGAACCCTGTGCAGGATGTGGATATAACGGCAAAGTCCTCGAACGGTTTTGAAAAGACCCTCAGCTACAAACAGCCGGAATCCGCTTTTTCCAGCGGCAGGCACGATTACATTATTAATCTGGGGTATTCCGAAGAACCTGTCACACAGGTCACACTGACGCTGAAAGGAAGGGGCGTCTATTCCTTTGACGCGCTCCGGATCTATCGTGTTCCGATGGATGATTATCCGGAGAAAATATCAAAACTGAGGGAGAACGTTCTGGAAAATGTACAGCTCGGGACCAATACACTGAGCGGTGATATTTCCGCGGATAAGGAAAAACTGCTCTGCCTGGCGATTCCGTTCTCGGAGGGATGGAGAGCGTCTGTGGACGGACGGGAAGTCAGAATATATTGTCTGAACAAGAGATACCTGGGTGTTCTGATTCCATCCGGAGAGCATAAGGTCATTTTCCGTTACAGGACGCCTTATAAGATGGCCGGGGCATGTGTGTCCGTATTCGGGCTGTGTGCATTTGCACTGGTATTCCTTTTTGGCGAAAAAAGAAAAAAGACAACTTCAGGCGTTCACCGTGCCTGAACTGCATTGGACCACGAATCAAAAAGAAAGGAAAATCATACAGGTATTTATGGCATTATTATCTGTTATCGTACCGGCTTATAACGAAGAGCTGATGATCGAAAAAACCGGTAGGGTCATTTCCGATCTTTTGAGCCGGGCGGATATAAACAGTGAGATTATTTTTATCGACGACGGATCAAAAGATGCGACATGGGAAAAAATTAAGATGGTATCCGAGGCGCAGGCAAATGTCCGCGGCCTGCACTTCTCAAGGAACTTCGGTAAGGAAGCCGCGATCATGGCAGGTCTTGCTGCCTCGCGGGGAGACTGCTGCACGGTGATCGACTGTGATCTGCAGATGCCGCCGGAAGTGATCGTGCAAATGTATCATCTGTGGGAACAGGGATATGAGGTGGTGGAAGGACAGAAAAGTTCCAGGGGGAAAGAATCGGTGGTGCATGCATTTGCCGCAGGCATGTTTTATAAGATCATTGGCAAGGCCACCGGGTTCGACATGGAAAATGCTTCGGACTTCAAGCTTCTGGACCGCAAGGCGGTGGATGTTCTGGTCAACATGCGCGAGAAGAATGCCTTTTTCAGGGCATTATCCTCCTGGATCGGATTTAAGACCACGTCCGTCGAATTCGACGTGCTGGAGAGGGAAGCCGGAGAGTCGAAGTGGTCGACCAAAGCCCTCGTACGCTACGCGCTGAGCAACATCTCATCCTTCTCGACCGCTCCGATGCAGCTCGTCACCGTTCTCGGTGTGGTCATGATGATCATTTCGGTGGTCTTCAGTGTCATCTCACTGGTCCAGAAGGTCATGGGAATCGGTCTTCCCGGGTTTACCACCATTATTATTTTGTTGCTTTTTTCCAGCAGCGTCATTATGATAAGCCTTGGAATCATCGGGTACTACATTGCGTGTATCTATGAGGAGATAAAAGGAAGGCCGAAATTTATTATTGCGGAAACGTGTGGAGACGTATGAAAAATCTGATCTCTAAATTTTTTGACAGGACTTTTTTGAAGTTTTTAATTGTCGGTGTGATCAATACC
>DMAZ01000256.1:0-470 GCA_003446335.1 Lachnospiraceae bacterium
AGCTGTTTCTTACGGGAAACGACCTTCGGCAGGAACGCAATACCGTCATCACCGATCTCTGTATTATAAGCGACCTGAACAACTTCCGGCGCATCCTTGCCGTAGCACATAAGGCGTGTGTCCTCATCGATGATGTTGGTGAGCATGAAGAAGACCATGCTCATGCCGCTCTTCGCTGCTTCGATCTCGAGCTGCGGACGAAGCTTGTCAGCGATCTCATAGAGTTCATCTGTATCCATGGAGCTGATCTGGCCAACGCCAAATGTCGTATCTCCAAAGATGAACTTCTTGAAATCCTGATGCAGAATTTCTTCCGGAGTCTTGTTGCCCAGAGCGGACCCTGCGCGGAACATCTGCTTGGCATAATCGCCCGGGTTAACTTCCGCGATCTTGGAGAGCGCAATTCCCGCCACCTGATCACGCGGTGTGCATGTCGGTGATCTGAACAGCAGTGTATCGGAGATAATTGC
>DMAZ01000256.1:624-3204 GCA_003446335.1 Lachnospiraceae bacterium
CCGCGGAAATAGACCGGGTTGATCGTCTCGACTGTACCGACTCTGTGGTGGTCTACGATCTCAACGATCTCTGCCTGCTCCAGGTTATCCACCGCCTGAGAAAGTTCAGTATGGTCAACAAGGATAACATGTTTCTTCTTTGCGCTCAGAAGATTCTGAGAGCCGATCATACCTACATACTGGCCTCTGTTGTTCATGACCGGGTAGGACGGACGGCGAAGCTTGCTCATTGTCTCGCGGATATCATCCAGGAAATCGTCCTCCTTGAAAGAGACCACGCCTTCCTTCTGCATAAGATGTTTGACCGGGATCGCCTGGTTGATCAGGCGGGCAACCGTGTAGGTATCAAACTTCGTTGTGATGACGACTGTACCTGCTGCCTGCGCTGCCATGCGGACGATCTTCTTTACTTCACCTGTCAGGCAGATCACGATGGCAGTCGCGCCTTCCTCGATAGCGGTCAGCTGTGTGTCGGCACGGTCAGCCAGGATGACCAGATCCTTCGGCTTGATATAATGCTGGAAATGTTCCGGAGAAGCAGCACCTACAATAACGCGGCCTTCCTCGAAGTGAGCTTCCGGGTCACCGACAACGACTTCACCGTTGATTGTCTCGGCAATATCGAGATATTTTGTCCTGGCCTCGGACATAATTGTCTTTGAATACGCATCCATGAAATATCTGGTGATATCCGTGTCAGTGATCATGCCTTCCAGGGTACCGTCTTCTTTCATGATCGGCAGTGCGGAGATTCCGCTCTCGCTCATGTAATCCCATGCGAGTCGGATCGTAACATCATCCGGAGCGCCCTCAACGTCATCAATTGTAAGGTCTTTGACCTGCGTTCCTACGTTGGGCATGTAGAGAGGAGCTTCTTTACCGAAATATTTCAATACAAATTCTGTCTCTTCATTGATCTGTCCCGCTCTTCTTGCCTGATATCTGTCAGTTTTTTCAATCTGATTCTTCAGATATGCGTAAGAAATCGCCGCGCATATTGAGTCAGTATCAGGATTTTTGTGACCTACTACAAAAATCTTGTCTTCCATATTTCCTCCTTCATATTACCTGGCTTTTTGAGGGCCTTTTCCCCCGAAATTATTTATATCGTAAGATACCCCGGTATCTCATGAACATACTTAATCGCAGACGTGCGCAGTGGAAGGCGTCTTGCCGCCGCGCACATCACATCAAGAACGCCCAGGTGTTCTTGATTCACTGCAAATGTGCACATCCTCCGCTGATCCGTCTCCTATCAAACTGCCTGCCGTTATCATCCTCAGTTTCTCCGCCCTTGTGAGCTTCTTGACCTTGAACTCCCTGGACATCGCCTCCTCCTTCGTCGCAAATGATTCGAAGTAGACCAGCTCGACAGGTCTCCGGCTCCTGGTATACCTGGCTCCTTTCCCCCGGTTGTGAGCTTCAATCCTCTCCGCCAGGTGATTGGTCCAGCCGGTATAGAGCGTATCGTCGCTGCATCGGACGATATACATATAATTTAACTCACTCACACTTTATCTCAGCATTCCCATTCCGCTTAAAGAAATTGTCGTATTTACATGAAACAGATCGTCCGCGCCGCGACTTCGGTCAAAGCAGAATCTCCATCTCCTTTTTCAGCATTTTCATTCCCTGCTTTTCATAGAAACTCATGGCCTGTGGGTTGCAGGCCCAGACGTTCAACGTGAGGTGGTAGCTCCCTATTTCCTTCGCGTAGCCGCGGATGTAGTCAAAAATGATCTGTCCGATTCCATTCCTTCTGTAGACTTCGTCCACACACAGGTCGTCAATGTACAGCTCGCGCCGCGGATGCAGATTGTTCGTCTCCGCCGTGTCGATGATCACGCAGAAGCCGTATCCCAAAACGTCCCCGGTCTCTTCGCTGACCGCGACGAAGATCGGTCTGCTCTCATCCTCCAGAATCATCTCCAGCTGCTCCGCCGTGTACTTTCTTCCGCCCTTCTTGAAAATGTCCGGACGGCCTTCCGCGTGCACATTGTTCACCTGGAGAAGGATGTCTATTATTCTCGGCACATCCCCGTGTCCCGCTTTTCTTACGTTAATTTTCATAATAAGTGCGCTCTGCACCACATTTCTTCCTAATAAAAATTAGAAAAAATTATGTGCAAATGCATATCTCCTCTCAATCGTGTATTTCCTCACTGTCATAATAGCTAAAAATCCGTATAAAATCTACCTTTCAGACAGTAAAAAACACAATAACATTATAAAACAAATGCCTTCTCATTACTACAACTGATTATTTCATCTGGAAGGAAAAAATGCCTCTATTGGCAATATTGTCAAAAATTGCATTAGAAATTTGACAAATTTGACAAATGGTTTTATAATCACAGCCGTTACAGAAAAATATCAGATAGCTAATGTGAATAAGACAGACATTTGAATAAGAAATACAAGTTCTTAAATTGAGGAGGAAATTATTATGGCAACAAAGAGAAACGCTACCAAAAAGACAGCCGCTGAGGTAACAGCCGAAGTTAAGAATACGATCGTTGAAGAATCTGAGAAGGCTGTTGCCGCTCTTGAGAAAGCAGCAGAGGAGACAAAGAAGACTGC
>DMAZ01000256.1:3295-6718 GCA_003446335.1 Lachnospiraceae bacterium
GCAGCAAAGAATACTGTTAAGAAAGCTGCGAAGAAGGCTGAGCCCACTGTAACGGCAACAGTCGAGTTCTACGGAAAATCCGTTGTCGTATCTGACATCGTTGCAAAGGCTGAGGAAGCTTTCAAGGCTTCTCATGCAGATACAGAGATCAGCTCGATCGATCTTTACATCAAGCCGGAAGAGAACGCTGCTTACTATGTAGTAAACGGCGAGGGTTCCGCTGATTTCAAGGTAGAGCTGTAAATATTCGTTTTCCAAATATTTGTGTTGTAAGTAATTGTATAAAAGAGAATCGTCAGATTCAAATAATTCAAAAGAGTATCATCAGGATGTTCTGCTGTGGGTCGGCCATGGCAGGGCATCTTTTTTATTGTTTATATTTTTATTGCCTTCTTATCCATATTCTCCATGCTTCAATGAACTACAAAAGGCGTGGCCGAAGCCACGCCTTTCTCATTTTTTTCCTTTCGGAATTTCAGCTTACATCCCGTTTGAAATTAACCTCTTGGAATTTCAGCTTACATTCCGTTCAATATTAACCTCTCGGAATGTATGCACCATTTGTATATGCCGTTGCATAGCTGTCGACATATCCCCAGTTTCCTGTGTAATGAGGATCTGTAGGATCGATCGTTGTGATCGCCCATGCCTGCGGCAGCGTTCTGAGCGGTGCCGGGCAGTTATCATAGCATCTGCCCATCGTTCCGGCATTAACAAAGTTGTAGATCCAGTAAGCATTTCTTACACCGAGACGGATGCAGCCGTGAGACTGTTTTGTTCCGAGCAGGTTGTACGTGTTCGGGTTCAGGTTATGCGTATTTGCAGCACCGCATGCTACGGAGTGGAAATACTCACCGTTGTTCGTCCAGTCGATAATTCTGGTTCCGGCAATGTATGTCCATGCCTTTACTTCTGTACCGTACTGACCGTAGGACGGTCCCATAAGGTCGATCCACTCTTTTGAGAAACCTGTCTTTCTTCCGCCGGCGTCTGTCGGTGTAGCGTTTGTTCCGGGTGAGCACAGGAATGCGACGACCGGAAGGTTCCAGTCACTTGTTCCCGGATACTGAGTGTACCATGTTACAACGCAGCGTGCTGTATCGATTGTGTAATAGTAAGAGCAATTCGGTCTTGTCTGGCTGTTATACTTGGAGCCTGTGGAACCGAACAGGGCTGCAAGATACGGTCTGTTATCCGTGTACTCACGGCCATCCTTACCCCTGTAGTAGTAGTAATATGCGCCGTACTTCTTCCATCCGGTCAGAACATTTCCGCTTGCGTCGAAGTAGTACTTGCCGTCCTCCAGGAATGTATTCCTGTAGCAGTTGCCCTTGCTGTCATAGTATCTCCAGTTGGAGCCTACTGCCTGCCAGCCTGTCTTGATGACCGGTGTATCGAAGTAGAACTTCTGATGTTTTACGCGTCCGTATTCCTTCTGCGTGACCACTGTCCTGTTCGGATAACCGCCTGTCAGGGCGAGACCCGTTGCCTTATTCTCAATCTTGAAGCTGGCGTCATTATCTCCCGTAGCGGTAATAATCCACTTCTGACTGTCTTTGTTGGCATTGGCCGTGGAAATGATCTTCGCTCCGGAAGCAGTCGATTCAATATCAAGGTACTTATTGCTTGCCGCATTCAGAATTTTGTAAGATCCATCAGTCTGTTTCCTGAAGATAAAGCTCTGATCCGTGTTGCCGCGTTCAGCATACATCTGAACGGTCGCTCCGTTTGCAGTACTTCCGTCCTTTACCTCGACAAGGCGGTTCTTGTTACCCTTCATTCTGATGGTTACTGCGGTACTGACCGGAACGTATGTGTTAATGTTGGCTCTGGACAGTGTCCACTTCTGAGCATCCGTATCATTCTGTGAATAAATCTGAACGTTCGTATTTGCCGCTACCGTACCGCCGGCAAGATCCAGTGCCTTATAGCTTACAGCATTGATGATGACAAATTTCGTCTTGGTCGAATCTGTCGGCATGACTCTCCAAAGCTGGGCATTGGTGTCATTTGCCGAATACATCCAGACATTCGTTCCATCCGCTGTACCGCCCGCATATGCATCCATGGCAAGTCCGGTATAGGAGTTCGTGATCTTGTACAGATTGCCGTAGCCGACCTTCTTGAATGTCCAGAATTCACCGGCTCCGTTTACTTTCTGCATCAGCTGAACATTTGCCTGGCTCTTCTTGCTCTGTGCTTCTGTAGAGACGACCATCTTGCTGTTCAGACTGGACTCGATCTTGTATGTCGTATTGTTATACGGGATGGAAAGATTCGGATTATCAATCTTGTTAAGTTTCCATCTCTGTCCGTTCAGGCCCTGTGAAAGCGCAGCCGTTACGGATGTTCCGTAATTCGGTTTATTATCCTTGAGTGTAAGAACATAGTTCTGATCGCTCGTGGAACAAATCGACAGATAATTTACATTCTTCTTGGATATACGAATGTACCATCTCTGAGTAGAGAGATTCGAATCTGTCTTCTGAACAACATTTCCGGCATCCTTGGAGTCAGCTCCCCATACGCATGTCAGGACCTTGTTCGAACAGAATGCCTTGATTTCATATTTTTCATTTCCGACAGGCTCAATATAGAAGATAGTATTTTCACCTGTGCGCGGTGCCTGGATCAGAACATTCGCATTATCTGCAAGATCTGCATTTCTTACAGCAATGGGTCTGTTGATACGGGCGGTGGTCATCGTATACCAGCCTGCCTTGATTTCGGCATCTTTTCCGCTGATATCGACAGCAGTCTTGGCAGCTACCTTCTTAAAATTCCATTTCTGAGCAGCGGTATTATTCCAGCTGTAAATCTGGACATTTGCGCCGTTCGCTGTGGAAGCAGCGGCTACATCGAGTACCCTGTTCGCACCGGCATTAAATACAATGTACTTGCCTTCAGAGTTCTTTACAATTCTCCAGATCTGTGTCGTGGAGGAAGAGCTCTGGTTGGACTGCTGTACATTTGCATTATTTCCTGTCTTCGAACCTGTCGTATCAAGCGCCTTATTGGAATTAACGTTGATAATTCTGAAAAGGTTACCGTAGCCAAGGTATCTCAGAATGAACTGCTGTGCAGCCGAATTGTTGGACTGATAAATCTGTACGTTCGCGCCGTTGGCCTTGCTTGCCGCCGGAATATCGAGGACCTTGCCTGAAGCCAGCGATGTAGAAATCGAGTAGATACCGTTTTCAAGATGATTCTCAGTCGGGTTGGTCCTTGTAACAAGCTTCCATCCCTGTGTCTTGTTGGACGATACTTTTGTGACGACGATCTTCGTTGCGGAAGCAGTTGCCTGTCCCTTGGTGTCGATGGCATAAGCATCATTTGTATAAGGATAGAACTTGTAAACACCGGATTCAGCTTCACGGATATACCATTTCTGCTTATCGTCGCCGGTGTATGCCTTCTGGATAA
>DMAZ01000227.1 GCA_003446335.1 Lachnospiraceae bacterium
CCTTCCTCGAACATGGCGCGAATAACGGAACTGTTCTTTACGTAACCCTTCATCTTCTCAGAAATCATACTAGTCTCCTCTCACAAGGAAAGCGTTCTCTTACGGAAAAAGCCTTCCAATATCAAACTCATAAAAAATACTTTACTCCCTTTCGTGCTTTAAAGCAACACAAAAAAGGATGATAAGACACCTCTCATCATCCCTCTGTGCTTTCTTTATTCTACGACGAGCTTCTTGAAATTTTTCTTGCCCCGCTGGATCACCGTCTCACTGCCGGCAATGTCATCCTTCTTCAGCATCGCGAAGACGTCTCCGACTTTTCCGCCGTTGACCTTGACACCGCCCTGCTGGATCGCACGGCGGGCTTCACCGTTGGATGTGACCAGACCGGCCTTTACAAGTGCCTGAATGACACCGATCTCTCCATCCGTAAAGTCTTCGTCGTGAAGTACGGTCGTCGGAATATCCGCCTTGGCACCGCCGCCAAAGAGTGCCTTCGCGGCATCCTGTGCTTTTCCGGCTTCCTCTTCACCGTGAACAAGACTCGTCAGCTCATATGCCAGGATCTCCTTGGCTTTGTTCAGCTGGCTGCCTTCCCACTTGTCCATTTCATCGATCTGTTCAAGCGGCAGGAATGTCAGCATACGGATGCATTTCAGCACGTCGCTGTCCGCCACGTTCCTCCAATACTGGTAGAATTCGTACGGAGATGTCTTGTTCGGATCCAGCCATACAGCGCCGCTGGCCGTCTTGCCCATCTTCTTGCCCTCTGAGTTCAGGAGCAGTGTGATCGTCATGGCATGGGCATCTTTGCCGAGCTTACGACGGATCAGTTCCGTGCCGGCAAGCATGTTGGACCACTGGTCGTCTCCGCCGAACTGGAAATTGCAGCCGTAGTCCAGGAACAGTCTGTAGAAATCGTAGCCCTGCATGAGCATGTAGTTGAATTCAAGGAAAGTCAGACCTTTCTCCATTCTCTGCTTGTAGCACTCAGCCGCGAGCATACGGTTCACGGAGAAGTGAGCGCCGACTTCGCGCAGGAAATCCACATAATTCAGGTCAAGCAGCCAGTCTGCATTATTGACCATCAATGCCTTCCCGTCAGAAAAGTCTATAAAACGGCTCATCTGAACCTTGAAGCAATCGATATTATGCTGAATCGTCTCCTTCGTAAGGACCTTTCTCAGATCCTGACGTCCGGACGGATCTCCGATCATGCCCGTTCCTCCGCCAAGGAGTGCAATCGGCTTGTTCCCGGCCATCTGCAGTCTCTTCATAAGGCAGAGCGCCATGAAATGACCGACATGAAGGCTGTCTGCCGTCGGGTCAAAGCCGATGTAGAAAGTCGCCTTTCCATTATTCAGCATATCCCTTACCTGATCTTCGTCTGTGACCTGTGCAATCAGGCCTCTTGCTTTGAGTTCTTCATAAATTCCCATCGTTCAATCTCCTGTACACTTTTTCCAGAATGTCTGCGAACTAGTATAAGACTTTTATGTTTTAAAATCAAGTGCGTACCTGTACGCGGATCATTCGGAAATGTAGGCAAACGGATCTTCCTCCTTCATGAACCGGATAATATGATAGGCACAGGACGCCGCCACATTCTCCTCCCGGAGTATTCTGCGTACCTCCTCCCGGTCTGCCAGGACCTGAATGATCTCCTCACTCTCCTCCATATACTTTGCGGACAGCTCGCCTGTCACATATCCGAATACACATGCGCAGCTTTCATCCGTCATACCGACTGTCGTATATCTGGGTGCCTCATAAACAGGGTCCGCCTCGATCGGATGCAGGATCATGCCGGTCTCCTCGTGAACTTCCCGTATCGCCGCCTCGCGGAAATTTTCACCCTCATCGATAAGGCCTGCTGGAAGTTCATAGACATACGCATCAATAGGGAAACGGTACTGCCTGACCAGCAGAACGCGGCTCCTGTCCTTCGTGACCGCGTAGATAATGACTCCGTCCGGTCTGTTCACGTGTGTCTCCAGCTTCAGATCCTCCGGCTTCTCAGCCCGGGATGAAACATAATATCTTCCCCGGCTCCCGTTCTTTCGTACGGTATCCAACTCATACATATTCAGGAACCTGTTCTGCGTCTGCTGTGTCACTTTCTCGATTTTTCCCATAGTTCTCTCCTTATTCAGCCTGTACATACGCCCGCCTGTACAGGAAAAGGACTGCCGCTTAAAACCTGTTTACGCGTCAGTCCTTTGTATAGTTCTGTTATACGGAACGTCCGGGCAGTATCCCGACCGTTCATATTTCCTTAAGTATAAATCACGACGGCATGATCTTCGACTACATTGTCATAAACAATCGGCATGACCTCGATCGGTGTATTGACGCACCCGTGCGAACCGCTGGTCAGCCAGATATCTCCGCCGAATGTCGATCTCCAGGTAGCGTCGTGAATTCCTTCACCGCCGTTAAAGCAGACCCAGTAATTGACAAATGACTCATATCCGTTGACTTCATATGTACCCAGAATGACTGAGGTGTCTTTATACTTGATGGACCAGCAGCCGGGATCTGTCATACGTTCTTCGTTCGCCGTACCTGTGACGACCGGCGTCTCCACGACACATTCTCCGTTGTGGTAGACCCACATCATCTGCGCCCCGATACTGACCTCGACATAAGTATCACCGAGTCCCTGGTTGTAATCATAGACTCCCTTCTGATAATACTCGACGTCATATCTTCCGGCAGTATGAGCATAGAGATTCGACTTTACGGAAGCCGTTGTATCATCGACATACATTCGCCAGCCATAGTCTCCGGTAGAGATCGTGACCGTGTCTCCGTAATGTGTCGTGAACTCCCAGGGAACATCATATGTATCGTAATTAAGATGCCAGCTCATGACCAGATCCTCAACGGCCTGCTCGTTAAGGCTGACATCCGTCCCGTTGTCGATGAGGAGTGACCCGATTACTTCCGGTGTAAAGATCATCTCATCATTATTCCAGAGCACATAAGTCATTCCCTCTGACTTCATATACTCATTCCACTGCTCTTCGCGATGATTCAGGTTCTCGTCATCACTGTAGATATTCGGATAGATCCGGAACTCTTCCAATTTTACTTCCGAAAGACCTTTTCCGACTGCCGCGCGAATCGCGTCCTTGGCTTCGTCCAGTCTGATCTCAGAGCCCAGAACTTCAGGGAAGACCTTATAGTATCCGGTCTCATCCGGGCCGACATAAGCATCCTCGACCTTCTTAAATTTCTCAGGGTCAAGTATATTCAGCCTGTTCATTGCGTCCTCAAGGGCTGTGTCATCATAGGTGACATTGAGATTAATTTCCCTGTCCTTTCTGTGGAACATGAGGAACGGCCAGAGTAATGCATGCTGTTTTTTCAGTGCTCCGGATACTTCGTCGAACTGGGTGAACTGCAGATTCAGATTCTCTCCGCTGATCACCTCATCGGAAGTCCCCTCAACGCCTCTTACTGTCAGTTCGTAATCCTCTGTATGATCGACCATCTTCTGCTCAGCCTTGGAGACATTATCCAGACTCACTTTGACACCATTGATATAGGTATTCGGAAGAAAATGGAAAAAGAAGAACAGTGCGAAGACGATATATACTCCTCCCACTACTCCGAGCACGATCTTCAGCCATAGCTTCTCCTGTCTTGTCAAAGCTTTTCTTTTGATCCTGTTCTGAATAAAGCCGATCAGACCTGATCTTCCCTCGCTTTTTTTTCCTGACACTTTCCGAGCGCTTTTCACTTTAGGAGCTTTTACTGTTTTTGAAACCTTTGCACTCTTTGATACTTTGGCTTTTCTGGCTCCTGCTGTTTTTGGCGTTTTCGTACCGCGAACTGTGTTCGTCGAAGCCGCCGCTTTCATAACTTTTGCCACTTTTTCACCTTAAAATTGAATAAAAATCCTGATTTTACGCGAAACACAACCTATTGTATCAAAAAACACTATCACTGTCACGTACAGTTTACAGTTCTTCCGTGAGTATTTTATAAAACATGACCGTTTTCAGCAGATTTCGGATACTGATCGATTCATTGGCACCGTGAACAGTTCCTCTTTCCTCTGCACTCATCTCCATAGGCGTAAACTTGTACACATGATTTGATATTCTTGAATAATAACGGCTGTCTGTTCCGCCGTTCAGCTGATAAGGGCCTACCGGTATATCCTTGAAGGTGCGTCGGATCACTCTCTTCAGCATCTCCCACTCCTCACAGTCGATCTCAGAGACAGGCGTCGGAGGTGTACCCGCAATAAGGGCTACTTCGATCGAAGGATCCTGCACCTTTCTTTTCAGCTCCCCACAGATCGATTCAGGAGTATCCCCTTCGAGCATTCGGACATTGACGCCCATGGCTGCACGGTCCGGCAGAACGTTAAAAGCGGATCGGCCTTCAAATATCACGACCGCCGTTGTTGTTCTGACCATTGCGTTAAAACTGGATCCCATAACGGTAGCTGCCGCCTTGATCGCGGGGGCAAGCATCCCGGCATGGGCAAATGCCGGCCGCTCGTAAAAAGGCACTTCTTTCGAAATCTCGCGGAACATCAGTCGGACCGGCGTTGACAGGCGTGCCGGAAAAGGATTTTCCTCCAGTCTCACAGCTGCCTTTGCGAGTTTTCCGATTGCGGTATGACGGGGCGGAGTCGACGCATGACCGGATTTCGATTTGATCGTCAGCATATAGTTCGCTGTCCCTTTTTCTGCGATACCGACCATGGCCGCTTTCTTCCTGAGTCCGGGCAGTCCTTCCGGAATAACGGCACCTCCCTCGTCCAGTACGAAGGCAGGTCGAACGCCTTCACGGTACAGAGTATCTACTATATTCCATGTCGTCTCCCCGCTGACCTCTTCCTCGCCGCCAAAGGAAAGATACAGATCATTCTTCGGTCTCCATCCTTCAGACAGCGCGTGGTCCACGGCCTCCATAATGGCACACAGAGTCCCTTTCGTATCCAGGGTACCGCGCCCGTAGATCCTTCCGTCGCGTATTTCCGCTCCGAACGGATCACAGGTCCACCCTTCCTGACCGGCCGGGACGACGTCATAATGAGCCATCAGAACCGATGGTCTTTCGGAGCTCTCTCCTCTGATTTTGAAGAGAATACCGGTAGGAGGGATCTCCCTGATTTCCGAATATTCCCGGATCGCGGGAAAGCGATCGATCAGAAGTCTGCGGAACGAGGCGAACTCCTCCATATCCATTTTTTTCAGGTCTTCTGAGGAAACCGTCTTCAGACGGATCATGGCACGGAAATCATCTATTATTTTCCTGCTGTCAAGTTTCATAACTACCTCATGGTGTCATCGGGTCTTCCGGTACTTTCTTCCTTATTATAAATGTCATCATTACCGTTATAATAACTATTATTGCCGCTGTTATCATAACCGCCGCTATTGTAACTGCCGTTGTTGTAGCCGCTGTT
>DMAZ01000140.1:0-2587 GCA_003446335.1 Lachnospiraceae bacterium
TCTGCAAGATTTGACTGCAAATACCTCTTATCTGCCTGCATTTGCCTCTTCCATTCCATGCACGAATGGGTATAATAGGCATCGTTTCGTCAAAAACAAATGCGCTTTCTATTTAGGAGGTATAAAGTAACATCACATGAAAAACATGACCAAAGGAAGCCCCCTGTGGCTGATTCTTTCTTTCACACTTCCGCTTCTTCTGGGCAACCTGCTGCAGCAGACCTACAGTCTTGCAGACACCGCAATTGTCGCACGTTTCCTGGGTCCGGACGCCCTCGCGGCGGTAGGCGCTACAGCATCCGTACAGTTCCTTGTCCTCGGTTTCTGCACCGGCAGCTGTGCCGGAATGTGCATCCCGCTGGCCCGCGACTTCGGGTCAGGCTCCATGAGCCATGTAAGACGCGGAATCTATAACGGCATCTGGCTGGTAGGTATCATGGCAGCCTTTATGACAGTCCTGTGTGCGATTCTTACGCCGCAGATTTTGGCTATCCTGAACACGCCGGCGAATATCTATGATGACACGAAGATCTATATCTTCATAATCTTTCTGGGCATGCCCTTCACGCTGCTCTATAACTACACAGCAAGTATCCTTCGGTCGATCGGCGACAGCCGTACACCTTTCATCTTCCTTGCCGTGTCAGCAGTGCTGAACATTGCCCTCGACGTTTTCTGTATAGTCGCCTTAAGCTGGGGCTGTGCAGGCGCCGCGATCGCAACGATCGTCTCTCAGGCGGTAAGCGGTATCGCGTGCACGATTTATATTATAAGAAACTATCCGATGCTCCACTTTGAGCGGAGCGAGACAAAGATCGACCCGGCCGTCATGAAAGAACTGGCTCTGATGGGATTCCCGATGGGTCTTCAGTTCTCCATCACGGCGATCGGCAGCATGGTCATGCAGTCTGCGACGAACGCACTCGGCAGCACATACGTATCCGCCTTCACAGCGGCAAGCCGTATCAAGCAGTTCGCGATGTGCCCGTTCGATGCGATAGGAACGTCTGTGTCAACATTTGCATCACAGAATGACGGCGCCAATAAAGGACGTCGTACACATGAAGGTCTCACCATCGGTCTGACGCTGGGCATCAGCTACTCGATCGTAATCGGTGCAGTCCTCATCTTCTTCGGAAGAGAGCTGAGTCTTCTGTTCGTATCTGCCGATAAGACAGAAATCCTGTCCGCATCTACACAGATGCTGGTCGCTTCCGGATTCTTCTACTGGCTGCTGGCAGTCCTGAATGTGTGCAGACCGACTCTCCAGAGTCTGGGCTTTACAGGCCGTGCCATGAACGCCGGCGTGCTGGAGATGATTGCAAGATGCGTCGTATGTCTGGCCCTGGTACCGAGATTCGGTTTCACGGCGATCTGCTTTGCGGATCAGACGGCATGGCTGATGGCGGCGGCATTTGTACTCATTGCCTGCCTGAAGGAAGTAAAAAAAGGCGAGCACCGCTACGAAGATTCGATTGCGCCGCTGTATGCGCAGATCGGTGTCGCAATTCCGAGGCGTCACAGCGGGCTTCCGAAACCGTCGATCAAGGCGCTTCTGCCGATGCTGGAGATCCACGTGAGAAATTCAGGTGCGTTCGTCAGCTTCGTGAAGGCGTGATCGATACATATCAAATCAAAACCCGGCAGAATGGCCTTCCGATCTCTGATATCGGAAAGCTGTTCTGCCGGGATTTTTTCTCTTCTTATTCAGTTATGGACAGGAGCAGCTTCTTTATTTCATTGAATCTCTCAGGAAGATTTGTCATATCCCGTGTATATCCGCCATATACACACTGACTCCCGTCGCTGCATTCGAATACAAGCTTCCAGCGGAGCGATCCCGTACTGCCGGACTCCTCTTCTCCGTCGTAGGTATTATCCCACTCGTAAATACCGTATTCGGATGCCAGATTGGTGAGGGCACTGCACTGCTCTCCGGTCATTTCTTTCGGCTCCGCACTGTTGTCATAGATCTTTTTTGACTCCAGGTCATAGATGACTTTGCGGATCAGGGTCCCTTCGTTGTAGTAAAAACCGATGCGTGTGATTTCACTGTCCCGATCCAGCGTTCCTCCCTCTTCGGCGTTCAGCGCGTAAAATAATTGTGTATATCCGTCATTTTGATAGTATTTTCCCTGGTCTTCCAGGATTTCTCTGACCTCATCAGCCGTATAATCCAAATTTCTGAAATCATAATCTTTCATCAGGCGGATGAGATCGTAGCCTTCGAGTTCCTTCTCCTTAAAACCGTACTCCTCCGTCATAAATTCCATAATTTCCCTGAATTCTGTTTCGCTTTTATTCATTGATCCATCCTCTGCTTCCGTTACCCCGCTATCTGATAATGACCTGTCTTCTCCTGTTTCCCATATGCTGTCAGTGCTTACCGGGCCTGCTTCTGCCCCGGATCCGCCTTCCCTGCTCTCCGTGACGGTCGGACCCGTTTTACTGTCTCCGCTCCCGCAGCCGGCGGTCCATAATCCGACCATGCAGATCAAAAAGATACACACCATCTTTTTCATACCATTCACCCCGCGAGCGAGTACGCATACTGCTCGAGAACTTTGGATGCCTCGGGGAAATAATT
>DMAZ01000140.1:2710-4037 GCA_003446335.1 Lachnospiraceae bacterium
AATTCACTGCCCGCACTGTTCGGATCGTTCCAGTAATCCTTATCATGACCGTATCCGTTCCGAAGCTCATTTCCGGACATTCCTCCATATACATCCGATACCGCTTCATAAGCCTCGGTATTAGGAACATTCTTATTAAAATCATTTTTGACGGCATTATAAAGCTTGCGGTCTTCCTTGCTAAGACCGTCCGGAGAGCCGTTTTTCAGGGCCCTGATAACATTATCCGTGTTCCCGTTCTTTCCGCTGCCGCCCTCGGATTTTATTCTTTCCGCTATGCTGGTCATGCTGTGCGGGTTGTCTTTATTATAGTATACATCATATTCGATCGCTTCCCTGAGCGTGATCTTTTTATTGAGTTTGTCACTGTAGACAGTGAAATTCTCCGTATCGGCACCGCCTTCATTTGTCAGATCCGCCCTGTCATCTATCCCATGACCTGTCTCGTGGAAAAATGTTGTGTACGGCCCTCTGGGATCATTTTCAAAACTGTCGGAATCATAATTGACGGTCCTGCTGCCGGGGCTGTAATAAGCTCCGTCTGTATTTGTAGATCCTATATCGAATTTACCGATATTCCTCAGATAAATCATCCCGAACGGAGCCGGGGACGTATAGACCAGGTATTTGATTGTCTGAATCTCCTCTTCCGTCAGATTATTCGGATCTCCGGATCTCAGGAAATTTCTGAACCTTTCCGCTTCCTCGGGATGGAGTCTTTCATAGTACTCTATATACTTTCTTTTTTCCTCGTCGGAAGCGTGAAGTCGGTCCACGCAGTACATCTGACCGGATTCATATATCTCTTTCTCTTTGTTGAGGAACTCCCTCAGATTCGTCTGATCCGTCAGGCGGTAAGCCGACGCGATATTTTCCATCGCGTCATGCATCTGTCGGATTTTGTCGGCATATTCTTCTACCCGCTTCCGTTCGTCAATCACACTTTTTACAAGAAGCAGACCGGATGCCGTCGGATTTCGGAGCATTGTCCGGACCTGTGTATCCAGCTTTTGTTCGACCCTGAGAAGATTTTTGTGCAGTGTCTGAAGCTGCACGATCGAATTCTCCATTTTCTCTATTTCTACCTTGAATTCCACGACCTCACCTCCATGGTCATATTATATAAGACCCCGCGCAAATCTGAAAGAAAAAGGATGAAAGGATACGGAAAACGGATGAAATGCATTTTATACATTTCATCCGCTTATTTGTTCCCGATATTCAGATGCAGACGAGCGCAGTTGAAGGCGCCTTGGCGCCGCGCGCGCCGCGGCAGGAACGCTGAGGTGTTCCTGAATTTATAGACGTTTGACAGAAAGGCACCTGA
>DMAZ01000215.1 GCA_003446335.1 Lachnospiraceae bacterium
CCAATCAGGCACGGTGATTCCGTTACAATCGCAAATGAAGTGGCAGTCATGGAAAGGATCCCCCAAATGATCTTTGACTGCAAGCAGGGTGGAACCGCGTATAATACGTCCCTCGTTTTCCGTAGCAGGAAGGCGGGGGTTTCTTATTGCTGCGGAGATACGCTGCAGTATGTGCGGCGTAGGCAGCAGGTGCTGCATACACAGATAACAGCGAGAATAAAGAAGGAGGAAAACAAATGACAGAGGAAATTCTCGAGGTTTACAGACACTCCCTTGCCCATATTCTGGCAAAGGCGGTAATTGAGGTTTTTGGAAAGGATCATGTTCAGTATGCGATCGGTCCTCAGATTTCGGACGGCTTATACTACGATTTTATACTTCCCAGATCCATCACGGAAGATGATTACAAAATGATCGAAGATAAAATGCGTGAGATCATTAAGCGCCGTGAAGACTGGACCAGAAAAGAGATGAGCCGTGCCGACGCGCTGGAGTTGTTCAAGGATCAGAAGTTCAAGACAGAACTGATCATGGACCTTCCGGAGGATGAGACCCTTACGGTTTACTATACAGGCGAAGACTTTGTAGATCTGTGCCGTGGTCCGCACGTATCCAATTCCCAGGAACTGATGCAGGCGGCCTTCAAGATCAAATCTGCTTCAGGTGCTTACTGGAGAGGTGATTCCAACCGTGATTCTCTGCAGAGAATTTATGTCTATGCATTCCCGGACAAGGCTCAGCTGAAGGCACATCTTGCCCTTGTGAAGGAGGCTATGGAGCGCGACCACAAGAAACTCGGACCGCAGCTTGACCTCTTTATGTTCAATGAGACTGCACCGGGTATGCCCTACTGGCTTCCGGACGGATGGAAAGTATACCAGGCACTGATCGCGTTCTGGAGAGGGGTACACGCCCGCCATGGATACTATGAAATTTCCGCACCGATCATTAACAACAGAAAACTTTGGCTGATATCCGGCCATTGGGCTCATTATCAGAATAACATGTTCGTTATTCCCGCAAAGAAGGGTGAAGACGGATACACCGTTGATGAGAGCGCTGTTGATGTTTATGCAGCAAAGCCGATGAACTGCCCGAATGCTATGATGACATATAAGAGGACCGTTCATTCGTACAAGGAACTTCCGATCAGATATAATGAGCTTGATGTTGTACACCGCAAGGAGAAGAGCGGCCAGCTGAACGGTCTCTTCCGCGTGCAGGCATTCAGACAGGATGACTGTCATACATTTGTCATGGAATCCCAGATCGAATCCGAGATCGCGGATATCATGAGCATCGCCGATCAGATTTATAATACGTTCGGTATTACGTATCGCTGCGAACTGTCGACACGTCCGGATGATTTCATGGGTGACATTGAGGTATGGAATCGTGCCGAGGCGGCGCTGAAGCGAATTCTTGACAATAAGTACGGTGAGGGCAATTATGAAGTGAATGAAGGTGACGGTGCATTCTACGGTCCCAAGATCGATTTCCAGATCAAGGATGCTCTGGGACGTGAGTGGCAGTGCGGTACCGTACAGCTCGACTTCCAGCTTCCGCATAATTTCGGTCTGACCTATCGTGATAAGGACGGCCTTCAGAAAGAGCCTGTCGTTCTTCACCGCGCGATTTTCGGATCCCTTGAGCGTTTCATGGGTATCCTGATCGAGAATTATAAAGGCGCATTCCCGTTCTGGCTTGCACCGACGCAGGTCGGTATCGTACCGATCCGTGAGGAGCATAATGAGTACGCGAAACAGATCGAGGAAAAGCTTATGGATATGGGCATTCGTGTAGATGCTGATTACGAAGAGAAGAACATGAACGAAAAGATCAAGGAATTCCGTGTCAAGAAAACACCGTATATCATCGTTGTCGGAGACAAGGAAGCTGAAGAAAAGACCGTATCGATCAATGTTCGCGGCGTAAAGAAGCAGCTTCACGGAATTGCTGTTGACAGATTCTACCAGATGTGCAGAACAATGAATGAGGAGCATTCACAGGAGCTGATCTCCGAATAAATTGATCGGAAAAGATATATGGTCTGAAACACTTCAGAATACAAGGCAGCGCAGCGGACTGAGATCCGGCGCTGCCTTATACTTTTCATGCTTTCATTTTTCTTGTACCGAAATGGTGTGAGGATACTTGACAAATCTCATTTGTATGTTAAGATATTAGCACTCAATTAGATTGATTGCTAACAAATATGACGGAGGTGAAATTTGAATATAGATGAAAGAAAACTGATCCTCCCTGTTTTTGACACGGTAATTCTGCCCGACGTGGATTACAGACTGAATTTGGGACAGGTCAGTGAAGAAGAAAAGAAGGCAGTTGAACAGAGCGGGGATAAGATCGTTATACTTCCGCTTCGTGAATTGAAAGATAACACGGAAGTGACAGGAGAAGTGTGTCACGAGCTCGGTGTCATGGCTGATGTGATCGAAATCGCTGACAGCAGAATGGGGACCGTGATCCATCTGATGACTCATGAGAAAGTACGTGTCTTTGATATTCATAATAATGAAGGAATCATTGACGGACTCACTGAAATCGTCAACGAAGTCATGGATATCACGGCCGAGGGAGAAAAACACCTTCTTGAAGAACTTCGCAGGAAGACGACTGAACTTGCCGCCAATATCCGGGGCGGTGAATATGCCGTTGAATATATAAAAACGATCAAGACAGTCAATGAATTCGCTTCGGCTTTCTGTCAGTTCTTTGATATGACTCCGGATGAGAAATACGATCTCCTTGCGACGAACTCCTTCAGGGAGAGAGGCTCTCTGGTACACGAAGCGCTTATCCGGTTCAAGAGTACGATCGACCTGCAGGTCGATCTCGCCAGTCGGGATGACGAGGAGAGCAACAGCTATAAAAAAGCGGCCATCAAGAAGCAGATAGGGCTTCTTCAGAAGGAACTGGATGAGATGAATCCCGAAAGTGGGGAGGATGAATCCAGCTTTAAGTATCGTATCGAGCACTGCGGTATGCCGGAAGAGGTGAAAAAGGAAGCTCTCAGAGTGCTGCGCCGATTTGAACAGGAACCGTCTAACGGAGCTGAGTATAATTCTCTGTATGACTACCTTGACTTTATTACCTCTCTGGCCTGGAAACCCGGTGAACCGCAGAAGATCGATCTGAAAAAGGCCAGAAAGGTCCTGGACCGGGATCATTACGGCCTGCAGAAGGTGAAAGATCGTATTTTGCAGCATCTTGCCGTCATGTCACTGAACGGGAAGCAGAACGGATCCATCCTGCTGCTCGTGGGAGCACCGGGCACGGGAAAAACGTCAATGGGCAAAAGCATTGCGGAAGCCCTGGGAAGGAAGTATGTAAGGATCTCACTCGGAGGTATACGCGACGAGGCAGAGATCCGCGGTCACAGAAGAACATATATCGGATCCATGCCCGGTCGGATTATGACCGGGATCAAGAGGTCCGGTGTCATGGATCCGGTTGTTGTGCTGGATGAGGTGGACAAACTGCGGTCAAGTTTTGACGGGGATCCGTCTGCCGCATTACTTGAAGTGCTTGATCCCGAACAGAATTCCACATTTACGGATCATTATGTCGATCTGCCTTATGATCTGAGCCACGTATTCTTCGTATGTACCGCTAACAGCTGGGATAGCATTCCGAAACCGCTGCTTGATCGTATGGAGATCATAGACCTTCCCGGCTATACACCGACAGAACATTTTCAGATAGCGAAGAGACATCTTGTCCCGCAGGCCATTGAGGAGACGGGACTTCAGAAGGAGGATATCCGTTTTACGAACGGCGCCATAAAAAAGATCATCGATGAGTACACGATGGAAGCCGGTGTCCGGGGCCTTAAAAAGAAGCTCCTGGAGATTTGCAGAAAAGCTGCCGTACAGATCGTTGAGGAGGATAAGAGACCGGTCATTGTGAAAGACCGCGATGTTGAAGGCTTTTTAGGCAGAAAGAAAGTAAATCATGACAAAGTACTCAAGATGAATCCTCCGGGGGTCGTCACAGGTCTCGCATGGACACAGGCAGGCGGTGAAATTCTTTTCGTCGAGACAGTCGCCATGAAAGGGACGGGACAGATCCATCTGACGGGACAGATCGGAGACGTCATGCGTGAGTCGGCCGAGACCGCCGTGAGCCTGGTAAAAGCTACGTTCGTGGATCGGAATTTCGACTTTCTTCACTATGATATTCATATTCATATTCCGGAAGGAGCGGTTCCGAAAGATGGTCCTTCGGCAGGAATTACCATGTTCACGGCCGTGACATCCTTAGTGACAGGGACGGAGGTAAGCCAGTATCTCGCGATGACAGGTGAAATCTCTCTGCGGGGAGAGGTACTGCCGATCGGAGGACTTCCCGAAAAGTTGATGGCTGCGGTCAGGGCAGGTGTGAGAAAGGTCCTGATCCCGAAGGAGAATATGTCAGACCTGGAGGATGTTCCGGAGGAGACGAAGGAGAAATTGGAAATCATACCGGTGGCTACGATCCGGGATGTTGCCCGCTGTGCGCTCGGCATAAAGCTGCCTGAGAGGAAAAACATGCCGATTCCGGCAGAAAGTGAGGATCAGGAGTAAAAGCAGATACTTTAGATGCTGCTTACGGGACAACTGTCTCCATGTTATGTTATAATGGATCAACGGAAGAGACAGGGGGTAACATCACATGGAGAATCCACGTATAAGAAAAAGACTGGCCAGAGAACGCAAGACGAGAGCACTTCTCATCCTTGTGATCCTTTGGGCAGTCTTTTTAAGTATATATAATCCGTATATTAAAGATATATCTGCTGTCCGTGCCTACGGCAATACATGGACGCAGTCACTCGATCTTTCCGGCGGCGTAACGATTACCCAGGAAATAAAGTATGGGCATAACGGCTTTAAAGGTCTGGAGTTCTGGGTGACGGAGACCAGGAAGATAAATGAGAGGATCCTGATCACGCTGAAGGAAAAAGAAAGCGGAAAAATGATCTTCAGGGAGACTGTCAATTCATCGGCCTTCCGGAATAACAATAAAGCGTATAAAAAGACGTTCGAGGAGCAGAAAAGATCCGCCGGAAAGACATATGTGCTGACGATAAAGAATACTGCAGAAAGCGGAAGCGGTCTGTTCGTACAGCTTGACGAGAACAAGAAGCACACGAAGCCTGCTTATCGTGAGAAAAAGAAGTCCGGCGGGACGATCATGATGGATACATTCTTTTGCGATGAGACTGTACGCCGAATTTATCTGATCATGTGGGGGCTCATTATCATGCTGTCTCTTCTCTGTACGATTTTTGTAGGGGATGAGTGGCATCGCAACTTCCTTGTGATAGGGATCACGCTCGGTCTGATATATTCAATTTTTCACACATTTCCGCACCCGCTGGATGAGTCTACGCATTATTTTCGTTCATTTGCGATCGCGGAAGGCCACTGGCACGATCAGATGAACAAAAAAGGCAGGATAGGAGCCGACCTTCCGGCTAATTATGACACGGTCATCAATACAGAGTTCTCGCTGCTTAACTGGTATGCAAATCCGGATATATTTAATAAGCCGTATGAGAGCAGACAGGCATTTGCCATCAATCCCTATATGTCTTCCGTCATTCCGATCGACCACGCCGTCGCTTCGGGAGGTATCCTTGCCGGTACTTTGCTGAAGCTCCCGGCATGGGCTGTGATCATTCTGGCGAGACTGACCGATCTGGCTTTTTATATTGTGCTTGTGTATTTTGCCATTAAAGCGGCACCTTATTATAAGTCGGTCCTCTTTGGGTGTTCTCTGATGCCGGCCAGCATGTTCCTCGCAGGATCCTGTACACAGGATGCTGTGCTCATCGGTGCCTGTATTCTGTATACCGCCATGATGATTTCATGGATATTCGACGAGAACAAGGTGATCGGGGTACGGGATATGATCATACTGGTCCTGGTATTCAGCCTGATCGCATCCATAAAATACCTGATTTACGTTCCGATGCTCCTTCTTCTGATTTTCGCGTCGGGGAAAAAATACAGGGTGCCTTTTGGAAAACTGATCATGTTCTGCGCATTGACAGCGGTATCCGTGCTTCTTTTCCGCTATCAGACAGCTCTTCTGGAACTCTTTCCGTTCACCGAGAACAGGAACGGAAATGTGAATGTGGCGGAACAGATAGAATTCGTGTTCTCCAATCCGTACCTTACGTACAGGAATTTCGGAAGCTTCTTCCTGGACCATTTTGTCAGAGACCTTATGCAGCTGGCATGGTATGCTCCGGCATCTGTCGGCTATATCGCCGGGATCTGGGTCATTGTAGGCTCGGTCTTCTGTCAGGATAAGTATATTTTTTCAAATAGAAAGAAATCCGCAATTTTCCACACGACGACGATCTTCATCGTGCTTGCTGTTTATCTTCTCGTCATGGGGGCACTCTATGTCGGCTTCACGCCTGTAGGTCAGGAGCGGATCGATGGGGTACAGAGCAGGTATCTGTTGCCGATCCTGCCGCTTGTCTGCATAGCGCTGACGAAGCTTCCGGTCGAGGGGAATATACGTCATTACGAGAGCAGATATGCTTATACGATTATTGCCGTTAATGTACTCGGGGCCGCCTACACCTGCCTTTACGCCTGAGCCCTGAAAGAAAAGCGGGCTTTACTTGTCTGTCTGTCTGGTGTAAACTATTATGAATAGTGTCCCTCTCTCCGAGAGGATTTCAGATTGACAGGAGAGTTTCATAGGAGAGTTTCATAGGAGAGTTTCATAATGGATAAAGTTGCGGTACTTATCCCGTGCTATAACGAAAGTCAGACAATTGAGAAAGTGGTAAGGGATTTCGGAAATGTTCTGCCGGAGGCGGTCATATACGTCTATGATAACAACTCTTCGGACGGGACTGCTGAAATAGCCCGCCGGGCAGGCGCGATTGTGCGACATGAGTATCAGCAGGGAAAAGGGAACGTACTGAGAAGAATGTTCGGGGAGATAGATGCCCGATGCTATCTGGTCGTCGACGGAGACGACACCTATCCTGCGGAACATGCCCCCGAACTGGTCGATAAAGTACTGCATCACAACGCAGATATGGTCGTCGGAGACAGACTGTCCTCGACTTATTTCACGGAGAACAAGAGGCCTTTCCATAATTTCGGGAATTCTGTTGTCAGGGGAAGCATAAATCTTCTTTTTAAAAATGATATCAAGGATATCATGACAGGATACAGAGCATTCAGTTATCGCTATGTCAAGACTTTTCCGGTGCTGTCCAAGGGTTTTGAGATCGAGACGGAGATGAGTATCCACGCTATTGATAAGAACATGCAGGTAGAAAATGTAGTCATAAACTACAGGGATCGGCCGGAGGGCAGTGAGTCTAAGCTGAATACCTACTCAGACGGGTTCAAGGTACTTACAACGATCAGCAGATTGTACAGGAACTACAGACCGATGGAATTCTACGGAATGCTGTCCCTGTTCCTTACTGTGCTGGCTCTGATCTTTTTTATACCGATCATGATCGCCTATGCCGAGACCGGACTTGTTGAGAGATTTCCGACATTGATCGTCTGTGGTTTTGTGGTACTGGCGGCAATTATATCATTCTTTGCCGGGATGATATTAAAATCTATTTATCAGAATACAAGACAGGAATTTGAAAGAAGTCTTTACGAAGCCATGAGGCGTGAGCGGGAGATGACAGAGAATTCCTGAATATCGGCTCTCCCTGGATTCGACCGGCTTATGATCAGGGGGAGCTTTTTTACGTCAGGATAAACATGTATTGCACGATTTTGAGAAATTAGGTATTATTAGTGATAGCGTTTGCAACTTTGCACAGCTCGGAAGCGAATGGTAAGGTGCATATTATTAAAAATTGACAAGAGGAAGGTATTTATCATGCGAGAAAGTGGTATTTTGTGTCCGATTTCTTCAATCTGGTCTCGCTACGGAATCGGGTGCTTTTCGAAAGAAGCCTATGATTTTGTGGATTTTCTGAAAGAATCCGGTCAGAGTTACTGGCAGGTCCTGCCGTTCGGTCCGACCGGTTTCGGTGATTCACCTTATCAGAGCTTTTCGACATTTGCAGGAAACCCGTATTTTATCTGCCCGGATGATCTTGTGAAGAATGGCCTTCTGATGCAGCATGAGCTCGATCAATTCGATTTCGGCACAGATGTCGAGGCGGTTGATTACGGTGCCCTCTACAATAATCGTTTTAAAATGCTGGAAATCGCCTATGACCGCTTCAAGAAAAATCCGGATCCGGAATTTGAGGATTTCAAGGAAGAGAATAAGGAATGGCTGGACGATTATGGTCTCTATATGGCTCTCAAGTACGCGAATAAGGGAAAGGCATGGATAGAATGGGATGCCCCGCTCCGTACGCGTGATGAGAAGGCCATGGAAGAAGCACTTCTTGAATATGCGGATGTAGTCGGTTTCTATGCTTTCCAGCAGTATGAGTTCATGAAGCAGTGGAAGAAACTCCGCGCATATGCCCACGAGAACGGCATTAAGATCATCGGTGACATTCCGTTCTATACCGCTTTTGACAGCGCTGACACCTGGAGCAATCCGAAGATGTTCCTTTTCGATAAGGACAATATTCCGACTAAAGTTGCGGGGTGTCCGCCGGATGCATTTTCAGCTGACGGTCAGCTCTGGGGCAACCCGATCTACAACTGGTCCTATCTGAAAAAGACCAAATATGCATGGTGGATCGCGCGTATCAGGCATAACCTCGAGTTCTGTGATGTACTGAGAGTCGATCACTTCCGCGCCTTTGATGAGTATTATGAGATTCCGTACGGTGAAGAAACGGCCAAGAACGGAAAATGGGTCAAGGGACCCGGCATGGCTCTTTTCAGAGCTGTGAAAAAGGAACTCGGAGATGTAGAAATCATTGCCGAGGATCTCGGATATATCACCGAGAGCGTAAAGAAACTTGTAAAAGATACCGGCTACCCCGGAATGAAGGTCCTTCAGTTCGCCTTCGATTCCCGCGAAGAGAGCGATTATCTGCCTCATAATTATGACCACAACTGCGTTGTTTACACCGGGACACATGATAATGAGACGACACGCGGATGGATCGAGAACATTGTGGATCAGGACCGTGATTTTGCGCGTCGCTATATCAATTCCATCCATACGGATTATGGCGCTTTCACATGGGATTTCATTCGCTGCGCTCAGGCATGCGTGGCGGATCTCTGCATTGTTCCGATCCAGGATTACCTGGTCAAAGGCAATGAGGCAAGGATCAACCATCCGTCCACATTGGGAACCAACTGGCAGTGGCGTATCAAGCCGAATTTCCTGTCCAGAGAACTTGCAAAAAGTATTCACGATATGACAGAATTGTACTGCCGCATCCCGAAGGTGAAGGAAGAAGCCGGGAAGACGGATAAAGACGAAGAGAAGGATAAA